>JASHRR010000727.1 GCA_030037185.1 Xanthobacteraceae bacterium
AGGCGCACAATTGTAAAGACCCGAGATACTGATGACCGGCAGGGCCCGTAAGGTCAAAAAACTAAAACGGCTGATGGGACGGTCAGTTGTCCACGGCCAGCATAGCGGTGCCGGAGGCGTTCCGGTATTTTTTTGGGCGATCGCCACCACAGGGGTCGGCGCAAAGAGGCCGTTATGGATTGGGCGCGCATGCTGGCCTACGTCACAAGGACGGTGGATCAAGAGCTGCTGGCCCGGAACGAATATCCGGCCACCGAAAACCATCCTGCAAGACCAGCTGAAAGGCCGGCTGATGCTCTCGGACGCCGAGCGAGCCACCTCGGCGAGGTTGGTCATCGCCTGGGTCGCAAGGTTCTCGCCGAGTCGCAACCGTCGCTCGGCCGGACACGATCCTAGCGTGGTACCGCAAGCTGGTCGCCCGTACATCCTCTGACGCAGGCTCGTCGCCAGCAGCAGCGGCAAGCTGCCGCCCGCTCGGACTATAGCCAACCCCGCTCACTGAAACCAGAAAGATCAACTCCAGGCGGCGCATACCATCCCGCCGAGCCATAGCGGGCACCAAGCTTTAGAGCAACGTCCTTATTGCCGTAAGGGATACGGAGCGGCGTTCCTGCCAGGGAATTTGCCTGAGCGGGCTTCGATGCAGCCGCATGGGTGTCAGCTTTGCGTTGCCGAGACCTCTTCGTCGGCGCCCTCGATTGGGGCGCGATGGATTCGGCTAGCCTGTCACCCGTCTTGCGACTGCGATTTATGCGCTTCGTCCCCCGGTTCAAGTCGATCCACGCAGACATCGCGGCCGAGCTGGCCTTGGCCTCGTCGGGAATGACGACGCCTTTCCCCTGCGCAATTCTCTTCGCGTACAATAACTGTGCCGGACTTGCTGGTTTGGTTGCGAGTGTTCCGGCCGTTTCGCCGTTGGCTTTCTTGGGCACGTGCTCGTTGAGAAACTTTCGGCAAATCGATATCGACGTCCTATAGCCGGCCGGAGGCTTAATGCCCTTCTGCCGGGCGATGCTGTCCGCAAAACGCTTCATCGCGGGCGTTGGCGGATACGATCCGGGACCGTTGCCGACCGCGGCGACAAGCAAGGGAGGCCCTCCGGCACCAGCCCCTTCCTTGAGCTTGCCGATGATGCGTAGGGCGACATCGCACACGGCGTCGATCGCACCGACCATCTCCTGCTTGCCGACAACGACATCGTCGAGCAGGCACTCAAGTTGCGCGGTCACGCCGGGGTCGACCAACGCCGGGTCGGCCTGTTTGAGAACACCGAACAGCGACAGGCCCGTCTCTGTCGGTACGATGTGCTTTCCCTGGGCCATCAGAAATCCTTGTCTCTTCAGCCCGCCGATGATCTCGGCTCGGGTCGCCGGCGTGCCAATGCCCTTGGCTTCCTTGAGGCGTTCCCGCAGAACCTCATCATCAACGAAGCGCCAGGCATTTTGCATTGCCTCTATCAGGGTGCCTTCGTTGTAACGCGGCGGTGGCCGGGTCTCCTTGTCCTCGATTTTTGGATCCTGTAGCTGTGCGGTCTCGCCATTGCGCAGCGGCGGCAACAATTGCGCCTCGTCGCCCTTTTCGTCGGCGGGCTGCCAGTCCGGGAACGCGGCACGCCAGCCAAGATCGATCGGCTGGCGACCGGAGGCCCGGAATTCGAAGCCGCGCACGTCAAGGGTTGCGGTTGTCTGCCGATAGCGGAAGTCGGGCATCAGTGCTGCCAGATAGGCCCGCGCGATGACGTCGAACAGTTTCTTCTCGTCGGAAGACAGACGGGGCCAGACCTCGGGCAGTTTACCGATCGTGTTGACGTTGGGAATGACGGCGTGATGGCTCGCCCCCTCCAGTCCCTTGTCGTAGAAAGCACCGCTTGCGCCTTTTCGGATAATTGGCGGCTCGGGCACGGGGATTGGGCTGAGCGATTGACACACCTGCAGCCCGGACACAATCCTCGGCACGTCGGATATCAAACTCTGCGGCAGGTAGCGAACCTCGGCGCGAGGGTAGGTGATGATCTTCCTGCCCTGGCCGTCGTAGAGTTCCTGCGCCACTTCGAGTGTCTTGCTGGCCGACCAGCCGAAGCGCGAACCGCAAAGCTTCTGCAGCGACGGCAAATCGTGCAGCTTGGGTGGCCCTTGCCGCTTATCCTCCACGCGCACGGCAAGCGCGTCCTCGAAGCCCTCGACCGCATTGGCGATGTCCTGCGCAATCTCGCGCCGGACAATCCGCTCCTGCGGCGCGTGCCGCATCTGGAATTGGCCTGCCACAACCTTCGCGTTGGCGACGACCTCAAAATAGGCGATTGGCACGAAGTTCCGAATTTCCAGCTCACGCTTGCATACAATGGCCAGGGTCGGCGTCTTCACGCGGCCAACGCCGATTACTCTCCGCGCACCTTGACCCAGGATGACGGTGGCGGTGCGGGTGAGTGACAGATTGTAGATCTGGTCGGCCTGTCGGCGCGCGACGGCGGCGGCGTAAAGGCGGGCATATTCGGCATTTGGCTTTGCCCGACCGAATGCGTCGCGGATTGTCTGCGAATCCTGCGCGGTGAACAGTACGCGCATCACTTGGCCGCGGTACTCGTAATGTTCGAGAATTTCCTGGCCGATGAGTTGACCTTCTCGATCGCAATCGGTAGCGAGCCAAACCCGCTTGGCGGTGCGCAGCGCCTCTCGGATGGCTTTGAGCTTTGCGGACTTGTTGCCGCCCTCAGCAGGGCGGGTGCCGTAGAGACCTTCCGGCCGTAGTAGGATTGGCGACCAGCGCTTCCAGTCCGGCACCACATCTTCCGGTTCGAGCAGATCCAACAAATGGCCCTCGGCCGGGAGAATGTCGCCGTAGCGAGAACCAACCGCGGCGCGGACGTCTTTCGCCTGGCTGGATTTCTCCGTGATGACGATTTGATCGGCCATGACGGGCTCGGTTGGAAGAATCGTTTCGACAGCGGAGCCATGAGAACATATCGTGAACGACACCGCGACACAAGCGACCTTTTACGGCTTCGCGTTAGCCCGCAAAAGCCATGACGGACCGGACGGCCTTCGGAAATTAGATCCGCCATCAGCGCGAAGAACGGGAGATGACCCTGACCGATCGGACTGATGAGTTCGCGCGCTACCGCGAGAAGGCATCATTGGTCCGAACGATTCCTGCGTCGTCGCGATCGCACGGTGGGACCGTCCTTGGCAATGTGCTCGTTAAGTAGGATGTCGGGCCTGGGTGTCGCGCAACAGCCGCGCCAGCTCGGCCTTACGCTCGAGGAACGGAAAAAGCGGCCCCGACCAGTTTGCTGACGTTGCCGGGGCCAGAGGGAGCGGATGATGACTCCCGTCTACTCCGCTCCCATGACACGCTCATGCAAAGCTCATGACGCTTTGGGCTCTGCTCTTGGCGATGATCCTCGACCCCTTACTGGATCGTAGCCCTCGATAAAGCCTGACGGCGGTCTCATAGGCTGCACGGCCACCTCGAACGCTCTATCACTCAAGCGGCCACAATCCACTGCGAGCTGGCGTTTCGCAATTCTCCGGGTGGGCCTCTCAACCCCTCGCCGCCGCGCTTGAACTCGCTCCCGCGTAGCTTGGGTCCCGGTGCAATTCAAAGACGATTCTAGGGTCTGGATCAGTGCACAGTAAAATCGAGAATTACCGTAACCGGGGGAGTAGATGGTACTCTTGACCCGCTCGTAAATACTACCACCGACTGCCAAGCCATATTATTAGGACCGGGTGTGGCGGCACCGAGCGCCCTCCTTGATGGCCGTGCACAGCTCGTCCTTCCAGGACTCCAACCTCACCTTGGCGGCCTCGATTGCCGCCTTCGCCTCAACCAGAAGATCGGCTGGCTTTTCGCCTTTAAGAATGCAGCCGGTGTATGCCCACTTGGCGAAAGCTCTCACTGAAATCAACGCCCATAGCTCAAAAGCGCCCCTTCCCGCGCCTCAAGGCTGTTCCAAAACATCGTGGGTAGCGCAAAGCGAGCCGCGTCCGAACTACCGCCGCTTGAGCCGCTATGATGTCATCGGGCTGATCTGGCTGCTGCATGGCCTGGCCGGCCGGTCGTCGCCCTGACCGCCGACCGTGCGGTGATCGGCACAGCGGGAGGCCAAGTAACGTTCTACCGAATGGCAACTCAAAACCACTGAGAGGCATGGTGAGTTGTTTGAGTCTCGCAGGCTGAGCCGCATCTCGTGGCGCGGCTCGTTACGATCTTTGCGGGCGGCATAGCCGGTTGACGTTCCCAGATTGTTCTGATTCTACCGTGGAGGGAGGCGCCACGGCGGAGGCCATTCGATGCCTCGCGCTGCTGACGGGAAAGGCGCGTGCTCAGACCTGCGTCGGGGGACCACCACCATGATTGGCATTGGCATCGTCTTCAGCGTAGTCGGCCTTGGATATCTATGCTGGGCGCTGTTTGACCTCATAGTGTACGCGCTGCCAGCGGTTGTCGGCGTTAGCGCAGGCTTTGCGGCCTATCACAGCGGCGCTGGCGTACTCGGAGCCGTCATCGTCGCCCCGATCGCCGGAGGCTTCACCCTGGGGGTGGGGCAGGCCGCACTCGAGACATACCGGTCGCCGAAGATCCGCACGGCCATCGCACTCCTCTTCGCCGTGCCGGCCGCCTGGGCGGGCTATATGTTGACGCTCGGCCTGGCGCAACTCGGTGTCCCTTCGGTGGCGTGGCAACAGGCATTTGCGCTGTTCGGATCCATGGTGGTCGGCTTCACGGCCTGGGAGCGCATGATGCAGCAAATCCCGCCCGATCCACCTGGCGGACAATGACGTGGCTTTGATCTCTCCGTTTTCTGCCGCCGGGCCACTAACCGCTGAAGCTGAAGGTCTTGCCACCCTCGTCGTCTGTTGGCTGTCCGGCAGCGTCAGCCGTCAAGCTGGCCGTGACTGCGCGATCCCGCGGCGGCGCGATCGAGCGGCACCGATATTGTCAGCCGACCGGCATTGATGGCTGCATTACGCCGCGAGACGCAGCCCGGCAGTATCAGGACGCCTTTCCGTACGTCAGGGTTTCTGTTTTCTCGCCAGGCGACGCCGCCTCTTGCGTGGCCCCATGTCTGCCACGTCTTCTCCCTAAAGGCCGTCTGGCACGCGACGACGCGGTCTCATCGATGACGCGATCTGGCCACAGGGACGGCTGCGCCTCGATCGCCTTGCCGCAATGGCGGCGCTGCGACTTTCTTCCCCTGGGCTTCGCCCATTCCTCGCGGAGACAAGAAAGTCGCTGCGCTGCCATCCTGCGCTGCGCGGCGGCCCTGACGGGTGCGTCGTCGATCGCCTGCGGCCTTTTGATCGCCATCGAGACCGCGATGGTCGCGGACTCGGACAGCCAGGGAGAAACCACATGGCTACTATCGGTACCTTCGAGCACGTTGGCGACAGCGACTACCTGGGCGATGTCTTCACCCTCAGCCTCCGTGCCAAGAACGTCCGCATCGTTTCCGTGAGCCGGACCAACGAGAACGCGCCGAGCCACCGTGTCTACGTCGAACAAGTGGAGATAGGTGCGGCTTGGTCGAAGCGCTCGACCGAGGGCCGCGACTACCTCTCGGTCAAGCTCGACGACCCGAGCTTCAACGCGCCGATCTACGCCAACCTCGTCCATGACGAAGGCGCCGAGACCTGCAGCCTCATCTGGTCCCGTCCCAATCGCCGCCAGGGCGACGGATGAGCGCCCGCGACACCGCCCGCCCGGAGCGATCCGGGCGGGTTTTTCCTGCACGGCCCAGTGTTACCCGGACAAAATCAATATGAATTATCCAAGTGAAGTCCAGAAGCGGTTGCATTTCCCCGACTGTGCTGTAAATCGCTCTTCGTCTATCTGAGAAGCCCAATATGACAAAGCGTGATCCCGTGGTCGCCGATATAGCGCCGTCCGCCGATACGCTTACCCCTTACGACAAGGACCACCTGGTCACATATCTGCGGCTTCTCGATGCCAACACCCAGGGTGCAGATTGGACAGAGGCGGCGCGGATCGTCCTGGGCATGGACCCCGAACACGAACCCCAACGGGCGCGAGCCGCCTGGGAAAGCCACTTGGAGCGCGCCAAATGGATGACGACCCACGGCTACAAGGATCTCCTTC
>JASHRR010000728.1 GCA_030037185.1 Xanthobacteraceae bacterium
CGCGAGGCCCCATTTATGATGCCATTGGCGTTCTTTCTGTTGTCCTGGGTCAGCGTGATTTCATCGCAGGTGGAGCGCGACGGAATGTAGAGCAGTCGCGTTTGCGGACTGTAGGAGGCTGACCAGAAATTGCTGCCGCCATCGTGGGATGGACACAGTTTCTTGGTGCGGTCTGAGAGCGTCTGATTTTGCAGACCAGAGTACACCTGGATGTCCTTGTTGGGATCGTAGTCAACCGGCAATCCGGTCTTCTGGTCGATGCCTTTGGTCCAGTTTATTGGCTCCATGTAGGGCTTGGCGAGCAGGGGCTGGCCGTTGGTGCGCTCGAACCCATACAAGAACCCGTTGCGCGCGGAGTGCACGACGAGCTTGCGCGGCTCGCCTGCGACAATGCCATCGATGAGAATGTGGGCGCCCGCGGCATCGTAGTCCCACATGTCTCCCGGCACGTACTGGTGATACCAGTTCATCTTCCCGGTGTCGGGGTCCCAGGAGATCACGCTGTTGGTGTAGAGATTGTCGCCCGGGCGGTAGTAGGGATCGTACATTGGTACCGGATTCCCGGTGCCCCACAGCACCTGGTTGCTGGCAACATCGTAGGAGCCGGTGACCCACATCGCGCCGCCGCCGGTCCTCCATGCGTTGTTCCTGTCCTTCCAGGTCTCTGATCCGGGCTCTCCCGGCGCCGGCACCACGTATTTGCGCCAGATCAGCTTGCCGGTGGCGCCGTCAAGCGCCACGATGAAATCGCGAACTCCGTGGTCTCCACCGGCGGCGCCGAGCACGATTTTGTCTTTTACGGCGAGCGGGGCAGCCGTGAGCTGAAGGTCGGCCTGACCGTCGGAAAGGTTGGCCTCCCAGGCAACTTTGCCCGTCTCCTTATCGGTCGCGATCACCCGCGCCGGATAGTTCGCGACGGTGACAACGAGATTGCCCCACAACGCCGCGCCGCGGTTGGCGAGCGGCAGCTTTTCCTGGCCGGGGTCCATGCGCCAGACAATGCGCCCCACCTCGCCTGAGCGGCCATCAATCTTGTACAGCACGCCCCATTGATCGACCACGTAGAGAAAACCGTCCTCGGCCAGCGGAGTGGATTCCAGGTTCTCGTCCACCGACGTGCCGCCGAGAGCAACCGCATAGGCAAGCCTGAGGTTCTTCACGTTCGATCGGTTGATGCGGGCGAGCGGTGAGTAGCGTTGCGCGTCATAGGTGCGATGGTTCATCAACCAATTCTGCGGCTCCCGGTCAGCATTGACGAGCCGGTCAAACGTGACCTCCGCGGCGGTCGCAGGAGTCGCGACAGGCACAGCCAAACAGCCAATGAGAGCCGAGATTCCCGAAAAAAGCACGCATGGTCGAGACATGGCGTCCTCCCTTCCTATGACAGGTTGCCGTTCGGCTGCTTCAAGCGAGCTTCTTGCCGAACAGCTCCCTTGTCAATCGGATGCCGCAGCCCGAACAGAGAGGGTCCGATTTCGTTCCTCGGCTGCGAGCTGGCGCAAAGCCGCCGAACTTTGCGCAGGCCGAGGATCGTGCCGGCAATGATGCTGCTTGGAATACACACCCACAAAAACTCGCTCCACAGGACATCGAGTCCACGGGCGCTCAGAAAAGCGAGCCCGATCGGTGACACTTTGATGGGGCGGAACGGAAAAAAGTAGCGCGTGTCATCGAATGGGGCGAAAAAGGCGACGCCCAAGCCGCCATCGGTCATCGCGTCCAGAACGCCGTGCGATGCCGTCACGGCAAAGAAGTAGGAAAACAGCAGAAATCTCGTCGATTTCTGCGGGACTCGGGGAAAAGCCAGCAGCGTTACGATCAAACTCAAAGAAATCGCGAAGACGAGCGAATGTGACAGACCGCGATGCCCCAGCATATCCTGGTACCTGATTCCGAGGGGGAAACCAAGCACATCGATGTCCGGCAGAATCGAGCACACCACCGACAGCAACCACAAACGTGCCGGCACGCGAGCGGCAATCAAGCTCTTGCCGAGCAGGGCGGCGACGAACCCGTGGGTGACAATCGTCGGCATGAGAAGATCATTCGAATGGACGTGTCTACCCGATTTTTCTCATGCCCGATCGTGGGTTACAAGATCAACGGGGACGCTTCATGAGACCCGACAAAGCGGGCCGCCATCTCGCCGCGCCATGCTGACCAAGCGCAATGTGGGCCATTGGCGAACGCTATTATTGCGTTGCTTGCGCCGCGTTGCTTGTTGACAATGACGCGGCATGTCGGAGCCGCACGCCGGGGTACCGACCGCGCGTGCCGCAAGCGAGGAGAACGGCTTTGCAACGTCTGATCGGAGTGTCGTTGGCGTGGGCGATGGTGATCCCTGCTACGTCGTCAATCCTCGCCCAGCAAGGCCCGTTCCACTTCGAGGAGGCGACGATCGCCGGCATCCACACTGCGCTCGCCACTGGCCAGTTGACCTGCACGCAGCTCACCAGGCGCTACCTCGACCGGATCGCCGCCTACAACCTGCACGGCCCTGCACTGCACGCGATTATTACGGTTAATCCATTAGCCATGGAGACCGCGGCCGAGATGGACCGCCGCTTTCGGGCAGACTCCGCGACAGCCGGGCCGCTGCACTGCATTCCGACAATCCTCAAGGACAACTTCAATACATTTGACATGCCGACGACCGGCGGCAATATCAGCATGAAGACGTCCCTGCCGCCCGCCGACGCCTTCACGGTGGCCAGGATACGTAAGGCCGGGGCGCTGATCCTCGCCAAGGCGAACTTGCAGGAGTTTGCGCGCGGCGGGATGTCGATTTCGAGCCTGGGCGGGCAGGTGCGCAACCCTTACGATCTCAGCCGCACTCCGGGCGGCTCCAGCGGCGGCACAGGTGCGGCGATTGCGGCGAATTTCGCGGTGCTGGGAACCGGCAGCGATACCGGCCAGTCGGTGCGATCTCCCGCCTCCGCCAACAACCTCGTCGGCATTCGCCCAACCCGCGGCCTTGTGAGCCGGGCCGGTGTCATTCCCAACAGCCTGACCCAGGACGAGGTGGGCCCGATCGCGCGTACGGTGACTGACGCGGCGCTGCTGCTCGACGTGATGGCCGGTTACGACGCGGCCGATCCGATCACCGCATTCGGCAAGGGTCACATCCCGGCAAGCTACGCGCAGGCCCTGGGCGCCGATGCCCTGAGAGGCGCGCGCATCGGCGTCGTCACGAACCTGTTCGGCACGGCGGAGCGCCATCAGGAAGTCAACCAGGTGATGGAGCGCGTGATCTCGAAAATGGCGGAGCTCGGTGCGACGATGGTCCGCTTCGAGCTTGCCGGATACGACGCGCTTTCTGGCTCGGTCAGCACGTCGCAATTCGAGGCCCGCACCGTGATGGATCGCTATTTCGCGACACTCGGCCCCAACGCTCCGATCAAGAGCTTTGCGGAACTGGTCGCGGCCAAGACCTCCGTGGTGCAGAGGACGCTTGAAGCCGAGCTTGGCGTTATCGACGGCATGAACAGCCCGGCCTATAAGGACCGGATGCTGAACCGCGACAAGTTGCGGCTCGCGGTGGCGGCCAAAATGGCCGATCTCAACCTCGACGCCATCCTCTACCCGCTGCAGAAAATCCTGGTGGCGCCGGTGACGGCCGAGGACCAACTGGAGCGCAACGGCACGCTTTCCAGCGGCACCGGCTTCCCGGCGGTTGACTTTCCAGGAGGGTTCTCGACCCCGACCGCGTCGGCGCCGCTCGGCGTGCCGGTGGGCGCCGAACTTCTCGGCCTCGACTATTCCGAGGCCAAGCTCCTCGCCTTGGCCTACGCGTTCGAACAGGCGAGCGGGCTGCGCAAACCGCCGAAAAGCACGCCGCCGCTTGCCAACGAGCCGTAGCGGAGAGCGCCGAGTGGCAGCG
Organism: Xanthobacteraceae bacterium; assembly: GCA_030037185.1. Next base: position 3,881 of record JASHRR010000728.1, read on the forward strand.
GGCCAAACCAGATCCATACGCGATCCTGAGTGGAATAATTCAGGACCTGCGCGGTCCCCTGATGAGATGGCATCGCCTCTGCGCCGTCACGACCGCCGGTCGCACGCCTCCATGGTCTGGCGCGCCTTCAGTCGGAAAGGCGTGGATGGCCGGGACCGCGGGACGCCGAATGAATGGTTCAACATGACCGACGGCACTCAAGCTCGACCAGCCGGCCCTCGGTCGGGACCCGGGACCGACCTGAAATTTGCTCGGTGCTGGCTGTTGCCAAAACCGCGATGACTGCTGGCAAAAGCTCTCTCATTGCAATACGGAGTACTGCGATGTGCAAATCCGATAAGGGTCCCAATCTCCGTCGCGATCCATTCACAGCGCTGCGGCGCCGCCGCCGCACTATGGCTCTCGTCGCGATCGGTGCGGCTGTTGCGACCGGCCCTTGCCTGCTCGCGCCGGCTTTGGCGGCCGGCCAGGGATCGGCCGAAAACAAAATTCCTCATCTGGCTTCGGCCCAGTTTGCCTGGCTCGCCTTGGGTGTGGATTGGCTGGACCCGCCGGCGGGGCGGGGCCCGATCCGGCAGGACCCGGCCTATCCGTTCCATGGCAACCGGGATGGCCCCGGCCAAGTGACGCCGCACATCGGCAACACCAAGGACCCGGTGCTCAAGCCGTGGGCGGCGCGGCAGATGCAGGACTCTAACGACGAGGTGTTGAGAGGCAAGCGCGCACTGCCGTTTTCCGCGCAATCGACGTGCTATCCGGGCGGCGTGCCGGAGCAATTGCTGACGCCGGCCCAGCCGTTCTACTTCATCCAGACACCCAAGGAGGTGTGGATGATCTGGGAGAGCGATCATATGGTGCGTCGCGTCTACATGACTGACCAGCATTCACCAGCCGTGAGGCCGTCTTGGTTCGGTGAGTCGATCGGTCATTACGAAGGCGGCGACACGCTGGTGGTCGATACGATCGGGCTTCAGGCCCACAACAGCTTTCTCGATTGGTTCCGCACACCGCACAGCGAGAGGCTGCACGTCATCGAGCGGTTTAGGCTGTCGGCCGATGGCGGGACGCTGGAAGCCGTGGTCAAAGTCGACGACCCGGACACTTTCAACGAACCGCTCTACATGATGCGACGTTGGCGCAAGGTGCCAAACCCGCTGTTGGAGATGGTGTGCGCCGAAAACAACGGCGATCGTTTCGGCGAGAACCTATTCCCGATCCCGCAGGCCGAAGGGCCGGATTTCTGAATAGCGCAAACGCGAGCCAAAATATTGATAACCTTCCTCACGCCGTGCCGACACGCGTCGTGCGCGACATCTTGTTGCATCAGTGCGTGCGTACCGCGATCTGACAACAGAGGAAGCACGGGTGGCATTGAGAGCCTTCAGCCCCAACAGGTCCCGTGCTAGAAGGTCGAGGTGGGACCGCACCCGAAAAATCTACGGCAGTCGGTCCGCTACGCTTCGAGCGGCACGCATGTGCGATGAGGAGTGATCAGGGAGGCGCGCCAATGGATCCGAACAGACGCAATATCGTGGCAACGGGTGTCGCGGCGGCAACGATGGCCGCAGCGCCGCAAGTGTTCGCCCAGCAGACGGGACAAGGCGGAACTGCCAAATTCTATGAAAAAGGCTCCGTGCGTATCCGTTACGACGAGGCCGGTTCGGGCTTCCCGTTGTTGCTGATTGCCGGCGGGGGACTGAACTCGGTGATGGCCGGGCTGGCGACCAGCCCGTTCAATCCGATCGAGGAGTTCAAGGGGGAGTACCGCTGCGTCTTCGCCGACCTGCGCAATGCCAATCCCGGCCAGTCCAGCGGGCCGCTGGAGATCGACCGACCGTGGGATTCCTACACCGATGACCATCTCGGGCTGATGGATCACCTGGGGATCGACAAGTTCATGGTGTTGGGCTTCTGCATCGGTGGCCCGTTCATCTGGAACCTGTTGAAGCGAGCGCCTGGTCGTGTCGTCGCCGCCGTGCCGGCGCAACCCGTTGGGTTCCGGCCGGAGATGCCCACGGTCCTCTACGACAACGGAATGACCACTTGGGGTCCGGAACTGATCAAGCGCAGACCTGAGATCACGATGGAGATGCTAGACAAGTTTTTGACCAAGATGTATCGCACCAACGACTTCGTCTTGACCGTGACCCGCGATTTTGTGCGCAATTGCCAGACCCCCGTCCTGATCCTGCCGGACGACATCCCGGCGCATCCCTACGCTGTCGCCATGGAGTGCGCAATGCTTGCACCGAAGGCCGAAGTGAGCATGTATCCGTGGAAGGAACCCAAGGAGCGGATTGCGCTGGCGGTGCGGCAGGTGCGTTCCTTCCTGCGGGCGCATCTACGGGCTGCTGCTTAGGCGGCTTGCCAGCGACAGGGCGGCAAGTGCCCGCCGCCCTGCAACAGGCGCGGCAATAGGATTCGACCCTGCGGCCAGGCGGTGATGACGGGTCAGGAGCGGCGGGCCTGCTTTAGCTTCGACATCGACGCAAGAGGTAGCCTGGCCCGACTTGAAGGCACGAGGCGCAAATGTCCCCCAAGGACTCCGCGACGCTTGCGCGCCGCGTGTGCGGGCGGGCGCGCCAGAACAATCTTTGACAAGGGAGGAGCCATCATGATCGTAAATCGCCGCACGTTCTCCACATTGCTCGCCGCTGCGGTCGCCGTGCCGCGCGCGGCGTTCGCGCAGTCCAGGAACAACTGCGCCTTCTATTCGGGCGTCGGCGGGCAATTGACACACTACGAGGTCGATTTTGACGCTGCCACGTTGGCCAAGCGCGCGGCCGTCACGCTCCCTGGCGGGATTCAGTATGCTTGGCCACATCCGTCCCGAAGACACTTGTATGTAGCGACAAGCAGCGGGGGCGTGGGGATCGCGCCGGTGCCCGGGTATCCTCCCGACCAGCACTACCTTGCGGCATTCCGGGTCACGCCGTTGGGTGAACTATCGCTCCACGGCGACCTGATCAAGCTGAGACAGCGGCCAATCCACATCAGCGTCGATAACGCCGGCGAGCATGTGCTCGTTGCTTACAACTTCCCCTCCAATGTCTCGGTTCATGGGATCAAAGGCGATGGCAGCATCGGCGATGAAGTAAAGCAGGCCGACGATCTCGAGAAGGGCATTTACTTCCATCAAATCCGGGCGACGCCGGGCGACAAGACCGTTCTCATCGTGGCGCGCGGCAACAATCCAGAAGGCAGCAAGCCCGAAGACCCGGGCTCTCTCCACGTCTACAATTTCCGAAAGGGTGTGCTGTCGCACATTCGCAAGATTGCGCCGAATGGCGGTTACGGCTTTGGCGGACGGCACCTCGACATCCACCCGACCCAGCCCTGGGTCTACCTTTCGGTCGAACGCCAGAATCAATTGATCGTCTACAAGATGACGTCGGACGGCGATCTCAATCCAGATCCCTTATACATCAAGCCCACCCTGGCTGACCCGCCCCACAGGTTCCGGATCCAAGGCGCCGGCCCGATTCACATCCATCCCAATGGCCGCTTTGTCTATCTGGGCAACCGGTCGGGTCTGGCAAGCGCCGCCGGGCCCGGAGTGGAAGACGTCAACGGCAAGATGGTTTTCAGCGCCGGTGAAAGCAACATCGCGGTGTTTGCCATCGATCAGCAGACTGGCGAGCCGACCGCCATTCAGCACGCCGACATTCGCGCCGCGCATCCGCGCACCTTCGGTCTCGATACAGGCGCGCGCGTCCTGATCGCCGGTTCGCTTGCACCGAGCGCGCGTCGGGAAGACGGCAAGGTGATAGACCTGCCGGCCGGCCTGACCGTGTTCCGGATCGGCGCCGATGGCAAGCTCGCATTCGCGCGCAAGTACGAGATCGATGTCGGACGCAATACCCAATGGTGGACCGGCATGATCCCCCTGGCATGAGGCCGGCGCAATCTTCAATCAGGGGCCAATCTATTAACCCCCGCTTGGGCGCCTGCTCGGGGTTGGACACACGCCTGAGCTTCCAACGAGCACTGCCAGCGCTCGCTGGCGGCGGCGAGATGTGGCGCCGCCGTTACTTGTCGCCCTGGCTGAGTGCCATGCCCTTCTCGGCGAGCTCCGTTTGCGCGTTCTCGTTCTTGGTCAAGTGTGTCAAACCCATACCGCGAAGGACGTTGGGGGCTTTCGTGAATTGGATATTGTCATAGCCGACGATCTCAATGCGATTGCCCCATGGGTCGCGGAAGTCAAGGAATGGGCCCTCGAGCGGGGTAATCCCGGCGGCATTGAGGGCGGCGCGCGCCGCCTCCTTGTCGTCGACGACCAGCCCGAAATGGCGACCATCGTCTGCGGGCTGTTTGCGCCCTTTCTGAAGGGCAATGAACTGGTCACCGAGATCGATAAAGGCCATCGTTGCATTCTTGCCGCGCAGCTTGAATTCGAACAGGCGGCCGTAAAACGCCAGCGCCTCTTCGATGTCTCCCACCTCTAGCGCCACGTGGTTGAAGCCTATGGCGCGCGGCTTTGACGATTGTGCCATCAGACACTCCTGCTGTGCCAGCCAGAGCTTTAGGTGGGGAGGCTTTTCCATCGCGCAACCGCAGTTCGAAAGGCGCCGACGGCTCAGAGAGCGGCGCAGGCCATCCTGTGCTGCCGACGTCGGCGGCGGTATCGCCTGGCTGGCATGACTTTCGAACTCGCGCCGCACGGTGGAGAGATGATCTGCAGAACTGGCGCTTTGCCTGGGGCTATCTGCACTACCTGTTAGTCACAATCGCCTGCGGGGTGCCACACATTTCGTCTGGCCGAACCGAATACGCGCGTGCCGGCACCGAACGGCCGTCGGCGACCTCATCGCTCGTCGTTTCGATCTGCGGATCGGCCGGGAAGGTGACCGTCAAGGCATAATCGGGATAGCTGTATTCCTGCCAGTTCTGCCCGCCAGCGGGGCCGCCGATGGCAAAGGTCACCAGGGTCAAAGCGATCAAGCGCATGGTTAGCCTCCTCTGAGCCAGTACGGTCGAGGCGACCTTTCGATGCATCAGCCTGCTGAGACTACCGCTCCGTCGATGGCTCGGCGCGTCAGTTACGCGGCAACAGAAGACGTTATCTGCCTGATGCTATGAGCAACCGCGTGGTGCTCCCTCCACGGCTGTCCCCTGAACGCAAAACACCATCGCGGGGATTTCAGACCTCGGCACCTCTGCGATTATCCGCTTCACGGCGAGGGGTCCGGGGTTTCGTGCACGACCTTGCCGCCCACCATGGTCATCCGCGATACGATATCGGCGATCTTCGCCTCGGCAACCCGCAGCGGATCGGCGCTGAGAACTGCGAGGTCGGCAAACTTGCCGGGCTGTAGCGAACCTCTGTCGTCCTCGTCGAAGGTAAGATAGGCACCGTTGGCAGTTGCGCAGCGCAGCGCGTCGGCGCGGTTCAGCGCCTCTTCCGGCGCCACACGCCGACCGGTCCGAAAGCTTGTGCGTGCGATTGTTTGCCAGATTGGCAAGAACAACGACGCCGGCGCATTGTCGGTCGCCAGTGATACCTTAATGCCTGCGTCCAGCAGGCTGCGCAGCGGCACGATTTCGCGGTGCCGCTCGGGTGGCATCTGGCCGGCAAGCGTGTCGAGCGCCTTGTATAGCGAATTGTTCGTGTGCGTGGTCAGCACCAGACCCATCCTGGCAATGCGCTCAATATCCGGTCGCCTGATTGTGTTGATATGAGCGATGACCCACCGTTTCCCCTTCAACGGGACGATCCGGTCGATCTCCTCGTAAAGGTCGAGCACTCCCGGCCTGTGAATCATGACTGCGCGAATGTCATTTGCCGCGCAACGCACCAGCACATCCTTGAGCTGATCGCGTGGCAATCCGTTCGCATAATTAAATCCCGCCCATCCGGTATAAGGTGCCGCCATGGTGCGAAGGTCGTCGGCCGCATCGTGTCCGATGCTGACGTTAATCCCGCTCATTTTCAGCCAATGATTGCCTAGTCCCCGACCGCCCAACCAGCCGGCCCACGCGTCGACAAAGGAGCCGAGCGGCGCGCTGCCCACGGCGTTCCAGTCGGGGCTGAAGACAAGGGTCGTGCGCATCGTGAGCGCGCCGTTCCGGTAACTTTCCTTGTAGACGCGGATGAGTTCGCTCGCCGCGCCGTGCCCTTCAAAAATACCCGTGGTGGCGAACCCGTGATAGGCGCGAGCCGATTCTGGCAACGCGCGCATGCGGTCCGCATGCGTAAATCGGGCGGCATCGCGGAACCATATCAGTTCTGAAATCGGTTGAAACTCCTGCTCGAGGAAGATGCCGGTCGGGTCGCCGTTGGCGTCCTTGTCGATCATCACGGTTGGCACCGGCGCGACGGTATCGCGCGTGATGCCGGCTCGCCTGAGCGCCTCGGTGTTGGCGCAGGAGACGAGCGGCACTGTTCCGCGCCAGTAGCCCCAGATCGAGCGGATGTAGACAGGGTTGTCGGGGGCGGCGGCGTCGAGTTCCCGACGCGTCGGCCAGCGCTTCTCGGCCAGAATATCGGGCACATCGAAATAGTACGGCGGATCGCCGATCGGCATGGTGACGATCCATTCGCCCGGCCGCTTGCCACGGGCGAGTTCGGCAATCCGATCCTGAATATCGCGGATCGAGCGTACCCTGCCGAGCGACGGAAAAACGTTGCGCAGCGCTTCGCGGTCCATATGGGCATGACCATCAGTCAGGCCCGGAACAAGGGCTTTGCCCTTCAGATCGATGATGCGCGTCTGCGGACCGGTGTGGGCGCGCATCGCCTCGTCAGGTCCGACCGCGACGATGCGGTCTGCTGCAATTGCGAGCGCTTGTGCGACCGAGAATGCGGGATCGGCCGTGATGACGTTGCCGTTCTTGAAGATCGTATCGGCCGGCCGAACCATCGCGGTTGCTGGCGCGCTGCCAATTTGCGCCTTTGCCGAATGGCGCGCAGCAAGCGCGCCCGCCATGGTAGCGCTTGCCGCGAGAAAGCGGCGGCGCGGGAGCGATTTGTCGATCATGACTGCGGCCCTCCGGCAGCGTGCAAAGCGAGAGCAATATAGAAGCCGGCGTGAACCAATGTTAGGCTTGCGTTTCAGCGATCAGGGAGAGAGCAGGATGCCGCGTCAATTCCCACCCGTCAGCCGCCGCCGGGTTCTACAATCCACGGCGCTGGGCGCCGCCGCGACGGTGGCCGGCGTCTTGTCCGCGCCTGGAGTGCTGCGTGCGCAGGCGGCGGCTGTGAAGATCGGCGTGCTGCATCCGGTTTCGGGCGCCCTGTCGTACTCCGGCCAGCAGGGTCGGATTGGTGCCATGATGGCGGTCGAGGAGATCAATGCGGCGGGGGGGCTCAAGGCGCTCGGCGGCGCAAAGATCGAACCGGTGCTCGGCGACGCCCAATCGACACCGGAAGGGGGCAATGCCGAGGTCGAAAAGATGAACGCGGTCGGTGTTGCAGCCATCATCGGGGGATATGCGAGCTCGATCTGCCTCTCGGCCAGCCAGGCCGCCGCGCGCTACGACCTTCCCTATATCGTGGACGTCGGAGTGGTCGACAGCATTGTGACCCGCGGCCTGAAGAATACCTTCCGGTTCGGGCCCGGCTTCGGTGTCATCGCCAAGACGGCGCTCGACAATCTCGTCACCCTCAACGATCAGGCCGGCAGGCCGGCGAAGACCGTCGTGATCGTTCACGAAGATTCGGCGTTCGGCTCGGGCTTGGCGAAGCTCTTAAATGACCAGCTCCCCGAGCGCGGGTTCCAGATCCTCGAAACCATTGCGCATCCGACGCCGGCGCGCGACTTCAACAATGTCGTGCTCAAGATCAGGGCGCGCAGCCCCGATCTCGTCATTCCGGCCAACTATTATAACGAGTATGTGCTGCTTGCGCGCACGATGCAGCAACAACGCGTGCGCCCAAAGGGCATCTATTCGGTGCTCGGCGGCGCGGCCTCATCCTACAAGTTCGTCAAGGAATTCCCCGAGGCTGCGCGCTACATCATGGACTGCAATCACTGGTTCGACCCCAACAATCCGAAAGCGCTGGCGCTGAAGACGAAGCTCGAGGACAAGCACGAGTTCTACACCTACGAGGTGTACATGAACTATTCGTGCATGCTGCTGCTGGCCGACGCGATCGAACGCGCCGCGGCAACGGACCGCGCCAAGATCATCGCCGCCCTCGCCGATTCGACCTTTGCGGGCCACGTGATGCCGTACGGCCCGACCAGGTTCGTGGACGGCCAGAACCAAGGAGCGGCGCCGGTCAACACGCAGGTGCTCGACAACGACATTCAGGTGATATTCCCGGCTTCGTTTGCGTCGGCGAAGCCGGTGTTTCCGGTACCGCGGGCCTGACGAGGCTCTCGCGCGG
>JASHRR010000729.1 GCA_030037185.1 Xanthobacteraceae bacterium
TCATGGCGTCGGGCCTGCGGGTGGGGTAGCGACCTTCAAGGTACGTCTCTTGAGGGAGCAGTCTTTTTCCTGCGTGGAGGTAGAGAGAGCGGCAAAGGACCGGCTACACGTCTGCAGCATAGGGGCGCCTTCGAGATTCGGAGTGGACCGGGAACCTTAAATGAAGCTCTGGCGCGCTTGCGGGCGGAGTCAGAAGAGTGAAGCTTAAGATGTGGGCATCGGGCCGGCCAACAGCGCGCCCGGCCGGCGGTGACGCGGCAAGTGGCGCGCGCACCTCCGCAAGCGGGCACGTCGGCTCTACCATGCAGAGGATGACACCGCTCGTCGCTTGTCGCCGGCCGCAGCATGGTCCGATTACCGATCTAAACCTGCCGCGCGGTTTACGCGGTCGTGTGCGTGTCTTGACGACGCAAACCGGTTGTTCGCCATCCGGTGAGTTTCTGCTTTGAAACCGGCCGGATTCCTCCGGACGATGATAAGGAGGAAACTGCGGCCAAGGTCTCCGGGTGGAATTGATTCATCGGGGCAATCAGACAATCGCATGCGGCAGAAACCGCGATGTGTTATTAGTGACCGGATCTCGGTCCTCGCGTACGGAAAGCCCGGCAGGCGCGCCACCGGCCCACCAGGCGCCAAGCACGGCATAGTTGCCGTCGAATGCCGGTAATGGCGCGAGTGCCTGCAAGACCTTGGGCTCTGTGTTGTAAGGCCCGCTGTTAGAGTTGACGACATCACCACCAATTACAATCTCCACGTTGGCGCCCTCGCGCGAATAAAGTGGTTTTCTGACGTAGGAATTGCCGAGTGCGACATGCTGCGGATCGTCCTCAAAAAATGCCGCAAGCAGGTTGGGATGCCGCGGAAACATCTCCCATAGCAAGGGCAATATTCCCTTATTGGACAGGATGGCCTTCCATGGCGGTTCGATCCAACGCGTCGAGGCGCCCGGCAGCGAGGCACCAAATTTCTCGCGGAACATCCACTCCCAAGGATAGAGCTTGAAGGCGATCTCGATGGGCGCATCGGCGTCGTCGACGAAGACACCTTTGGGGGTAAGCCCGATCTTGTCTATGGCAACGATCCTGGTGGTCGCGCCGGCCTGCCTTGCGGTGTCCTCCAGGTAGCTAAGCGTTCCGGCGTCCTCGGGATTGTCGAGCATTCCGGCAAGATGAATTTTTTTGCCGAGCGCAAGCGGTTTCCATCCGTCAATCAGGCGTTCATGAAGCGAATTGAACTGGTCGGCGTCGTGCGGAACGATCTGCTGTGCGATCGCATCATTGAGCCAATTCCACTGGAATACGGCCGTCTCGAATAGGGAGGTCGGGGTGTCGGCGTTGTATTCTAAAAGCTTTGCTGGACCGTTGCCATTGTAGCATAGGTCGAAGCGACCATAGAGGCTGTGGTCATGGCGTTTCCAGCTCGCTGCGATGAAGTTCCAGAATCGCTCCGGAATCGCGAGACGCTTCATCGTGCGATCGTCCGCGATGGCATGCCCTATGAGTTCGCGGCACATCGCGTTCAGCTCACCAGTCGGGGCTTCGAGGTCCTTCTCGACCTCCTTGAGGCTGAAGGCGTAATACGCGGTTTCGTCCCAGTAAGGCTCGCCGTTGAGGGTATGGAACACAAAGCCGCACTGCTCGGCGAGTTGACGCCACTCCGGACGCTCGTTGACAGGAATACGTTGCATTGAAGTGATCAGCTGCCGGCAAACGACGCGAGGGCGTGTCCAATCGACCCGAATCCGCCGCGACTGGGCGACGTGGCTGCCGGCGTTCGATTCGCAGCCGGCGTAGTCGCACCTGCGGATCCCGAGCCGCTGGATCCGGAGCCGGCGTAGAAGAACAAGGAAGAGTCATGGCCAGCCGAACCGCCGTGAGACGATCGGCAATCCGGCGCAGAGGCGGGCTGCACGGGGCCCTCCCGCTCGCGCGCGGTCGTGCTCGCTGTCGATTGGCGACAATTATCGTTGGGTGCCAACGCATATGCGCCGGCGCCGATACCGGCGGCCGTCATCACAACCAGTGACACCTGGGTGGAGCGCTTCATCGGCAAATTCCCGTCTGCCCGGCGCGGTTCAACCGGAACTTGGCTCAATAATAGACCCCGGCTCAATAGTAGACTCGGCTCAGTAAGATATCGACGCCGCGCTGAGGGCGCCGGCGGCAAGCGAGGCCAGTCCGAGCCAGAGCGCCGGTGCGAGGTCTCCGGCTGCAATCCGCTGCGGCAGGTTGGGGATCGGGATGCGCACCACGAAATAGACGATGACCTGCACGATCAAGGCGATCAGGCTCCAGATCATGCAATCAATCAAATTTTCCGTATGCGCGATCACGCTTGCGACCGGCAATGCAAAACCGAGCAAGCTCAGGCCCAAAGCGATGGCCGCACCAGGCACGTTGTTGCGGATCAGCGCGAACTCGTCATGAGGCGTGATGCGTGTGTAGACGATCAGATAGATGATGACTATCACGAACGCGGTGCAGAAATACGCCAGAAATGCCGGTAACCCGGTCAAAGATTGCAAGATCATTTGTTTCGCTCCTGCGAGCGCACTGACGAATCTCGTGCGACTGTCGATTTCGGAATTCCGTGCCCAACCAAGAAAGCCGTGCCCGCCTGTTTTGCCGGAGCATGAACGGCTGCAGTCATCAGCAACAATACCAAAATGCTGACCTGTTTGATGGCGGCACCTCCGCGGGCGTGCGGGGCTCGCTGGGTGGCTGGTCCTTAGGTGGTTCCTGCTAACTCCCATTGCGGCAGCTCGCGCTCGCCTCTCAGACGATTTCGCCGATCTTCATCGTAGTACACCTTCACTTCAGGGTATGCTTTTCCAATTGCAGGCCGATTTCGGTGGGGCTGGACAACGGCCCCGGTCCAAGCGAACTCCTCGTATACTTTGTGCAGCCTCATTTCCATCGGTTGTATGAATCCGATCCCGTCATGTTCATCGGAATCCTCCGTGCTGGATACCCCCGAATTTAACTTCCTTGTCACGGGGTTTCCTGGCTGACGCCTCGCCCTGACAAATTACGGCCGGCCGCGCAAACAACGCAGATATCGCGAATCCGGGAGTCATTAGTGTTGTCATGCGTTTGTCCTCCTTAGGCCATGATCATACCTCCTGCGTGGTGCAACGCCGCATAAACGGTGCTCAGCACGTACTTGGAATTTACATGGCTGTAGGCGTGCGGGCCCTCGGCCCGTTGATGCAGGTCTCAGGCTGCTGTACTGAAGATAAATTGGCGGCCGGCTGGCACGACTAGGGTTTCCGAAGGTCAAATTCGCTGTTAATGTCGGGAAAAACGCCAAGGAGTTCGGCGGCCGTCGCGGCGCCGATGACTGCCGGTGGTGATGAGGCGGTCGATGCGGAGTTTGTCGAGGTTCCTCCGCGGGAGGGCAGCGGCGGCTGAGGGCGCGCCGGCTTCCTGCCGCGCTTCACAGGCTGAAAATGACTCCGAATGTGATGCCTTCACATAGCATCGCGCGCTTGCACCAACACAATCAGCGTTCGATCAATCCACGAGTGAACTCACTCATCCCAATTCCGGAGCCAACATCATGATGATGCTCGCAAGCACTGCGCGACGGCAATCTGAAAGAGAGGCCCGTTCGAAAGAGGCGCCTATCGTGGAAGATCTTCCCGATCTTCCGGGCATCATATGCGCCATGCAGTTGGCGCCGGGACTGGCGGAGTCCCTTGGCGGTCTCGCGAATGTGCTGCTTAGCGATCCCTTTCCCGGGGCGACGATCTCGCGCGCCGAGAGGGAGCTATTGGCGACCGCCGTCTCGGCCCAAAACGCATGTTTCTTCTGCGCGGATTCGCACGGCGCCGTCGCCGCCGCTCTGATGCGGCGGGACGGGATCGCCGATCCTGCTGTCATCGCCGACAGTGTCGCGAGCGGGAGCGCGGCCGCGCTGTCGTCGAAAATGGCGGCGCTTCGCGAGATCGCCGTGACGGTCGCGGCCGATGCACGTCGGTTGCGCACCGAACAGGCGACACAAGCCCTCGCCGCCGGCGCATCTTCGGGCGATGTGAAGCTCGCGATCCTCATCGCATCCGCCTTTTGCATGTATAACCGGATGGTCGACGGGTTGAAGGCCAACACCTTCGCCGATCCGAAGATCTACGAAGGTCTCGCGGTTCGGCTGGCCGAGATGGGGTACCGTATGAAGTGATCTTGTGGCGGTGGCGGATGAGGCGGTCGGCGGGGGCTACCAGAACGATCCGGCAATTCGAGGGAGCCGTGAACCCGGGAACGCTCGGCGGTGTGTGGTGGCAGGCTGTGCATGAAGGGCGCGAGGTGGCGAAGCGAGTGCCTCATCTGTGACGCTGTCGCACGGCGAGGCCGACCCTTCCGGTGATGGAGCTTGTGTGTGGGCTTGCCGTTTGGTCGATCGCCCCAAACAGCCGTCTGCTGGCGCGCCAGCGGGCCTTGGTCGTTGCCGCATGGCGTCCCCGGCAAGCCACAAACGGACCAGATTTCCGACGCGCTTGTCCCGTGTTATCGAAACCGCTGACAGGTGGACGGTTCCACAATCGCGCTTAGTCAAACGCGTGCGGCCCGCATCGGGTGACACCGCTCGAATTCGCGGTCGGCTACGCAACAACGGCGCCGCCGCCGAACTCATCCGGCACAACGCCGATCCCGATCTCAAGGATGCAGAAGTGGACAACGCAGCGACACTTGCTGTCAACGCGTGATCCCGGATTATCAGGTTGTTGCTCGATGCCGGCTGAGACCAAATACAGGCCTGATGGCGACCCGGTGATGGTTGCGTTTCCTCAATGACCGCAATCTGGAAGCCATCATCAATCTGCTTTCGCGAGCTGCAAGTATTGATGCCATGGCCAATGTCGGCCGATGATCGTGGACGCAGCTTACGGTACCGATTGGGACGTGGTCTGGCGCCTGATCGAGCTCTGGGCGTGGCTCGACACGCCAGAGTTCAAAGCCGGCCTCCAGGAGGCCTTCAAAGTTCCGGCTGCGACATGGCGCACGGATAAATACGATCGCGCCAGGATGGAGCTCGTAGCCGGAGGGATTTAGGATTCCGCCAGTCTGGATATAGATCTGCACCCGTCCCTGCGGGTCGGTGATCGCCTTGCTCGGCCTGCGGTCGGCACTGATCGCGATCTGCTCGCTGCGATGGTGGTTGAAAGCCGCCTGGTTGATAAAGGACATGGTGATTTCCGCGCCCGAGATGCCCGCCGTCCAGCGAACTGCAAATCCTACAAGCAATTCAGCGAAACGGGGGAGGCGCTCTCTCCATGGAGAAACCATCCTGTCAGTGGCCCGATTCACACCGCGGGCTTCGCTCCGGTATTCGCCGTCATCGTGCGGGGTCTCATGAACAGTCAGTTATATATGGCGCCGCCGCCGTCCTATCGGGCGCCGCGCACGTACTCCAAATAACAGCGACTTCGGGTGGTTGCTAAGCCAAAAGACGCGGAGGCTTTTGCCGAGCGCTTCAGGATTACTTCAGGCGACGAACCTGCGGCATGCGTTGGCATGGCGGCGCGCGGGCGATCTTCACTGCGAAAGCCGGCCCTTTCTTTCGCGTACCAGCACCGCTACGATAGGAAGCATGACAAACAGAGCCATAAGCGAGATGATCATCTAGGTCATCGCTCGCCCCCATGATGTCCTAAGGCCGGAACCCACTACGCTCCAATAAGCTCGCCACACCGACGTAGCCGGCGCTTTTTCTGATTTTCGTGTTGCTGCCTGCCGATGCAACGTCGCAATGTCGGTTTGCATTTGTGCTGGCATCATCGTCGCACCTCCCTGCGCCGCGTGGAAATGTGTGGGGCTAATCGAGGCTTCGAAGTTCTCCACGAAGCATCGCTATCGATGCGTCGCCATCGCCTGGCTTAGGTTCAAGTGCCCGCTGCCGGATGGTGCGAACTTCGATCTGGCGATAACCCTGAAAATAAGCAGGGCGACCCGAAGGCCACCCCTTTAATTGCCGCTGAGGGGACTTACTTAGACACTGGCGAGCCTTTGCCCTTGTCCTCGCCCTGTAACAGTCGCGATCCCATATCCGTCAGCGCCTGTCCGGTGGAAATCGCATAGCTCGCATCTTCTATGGCGCGCTTTAGCTGTCGGCTGGCCCATTCCTGGTAAACGCTCGCCGCATCGGGGAACGAACGCGCCGCGGCCATCTTTGCAGCAAATTCCACCGCCAGTGTTGCTTCCGATTGGACTCGCACCAACCAGTGGCGGTTGACCTCCTGAATCTTTTCTAACAGCTCCGCCTGGAATCGGCCGAGGCGTTCGGCTTGCACGACACTGCCTTTTGATGGACTGGCCGTCCTGTTCTGAGATTCTTTTTGGATCATAACAAAACTCCTGCCCGCGTCTCGCATGCTGGAAGCCACGCTCCAAAAAAGAGACTAACGGTCCCGACCTTCGTCAGGCCGGGACCGGCACACGGCCGCCTTCAGGGAACAGGCGCCGCGCGCTATTGAACTTGCAAGAAATAGGCCGGTGGGGTTCGATTTCATGCCACCTTATTCGCGGTTTTCGCCAACCGCCTGAGCCAAGTCTTGCACATGAAAGCCCGCGCTTGGGCAGCGGCAGACGAATGCGGCGTTCAACCTCTTAGCCTGCCGCGCTGGCTCTAATTGAGATTGGTCAACAATGTTCACCCAAAAGCCCGCGCCAGCGGACGCGGGCGATGAGCTGATTCTTGCGGTTGCTATAGCATCGTCGTTCTGTCAGACTCCTACGAGAAAGTTCGTTTGGGCCAATCCAATCGCGCCCTGAGTAACCCTCATGAAACCGATATTAGCCGCCGCCACCCTGGCGGCAGGCATCGGCGTAGCGACGACGAGCGCAAGCGCCCAGCACGACGTCGGATCCGAAACAGCCCGTAGCGTCATCAATGGAATAATCCTTGGCGGGAAGGTTGGGCCAGACTTTTACAGTTTCGTTCCGGCCAACATCCAATCAAGGGTGACGGCAAGCGCGCCGGCTCAAATCGCGGCCCGGAAAAGGCCTGGATATGCTCGGTTGCTGATTCGCAACGCCCGGCAGGCTGAATCGCGCGGTCAATGCGGCGAGCGGTCAGTGAAAAGCCCTCCTCGGAGGAGGGTGTCGGCGGATGCGGTGGGCGTTGTGAACAATGCGCTCCAGGATGGCGTTTGCGTCGTTGGGGTCTCCAATGAGACCATGTCATTTGTCGATGGGGAACTGACTGGTGATAATTGTTGACCGTCGACCCTAGCGCTCGCTAAGTCCGGCTCGGCCTCGCGGCGATGTCCTTGCTTGCGGCCGCCCGTGCTGCAGAGCGCGCTCAACCACCGCCCGCACCGTCGATGGCGGGCAATCTCCTGGCCGGCGACGTCCCGGAAAATGTCAGACGAAGGCTCTCACGCGCCTGACGGATCGGCACCTTCTCGGCTGGCAAAAGCGACTCTTTTGCGTTCGCCCACGGGGCGCGACATGCTTGCTGGGCTTGCGCTTGCCGCGAGCGCAACGATGCGAGCCGGCCCCGCGACGATGAGGTCGAACGCCATCCGGATTACCGACGGACGGGCGCGCTCCGACGGAGCCTGCTTGCCAGCGATCAGCACGGCGCGACTGAGGCGCTAATGTTTTTGTTGCGAGCAGCGACTGATTCACCCGTAGTGGGCGGCATTATTTCGGAACGGTGGGCGGCATCGCCCGGATTCCGCACCCTAAACAGGCGCTGCAATGAAGTAGCCCAGCCTGGCTTCATGTCCGTGCCGATTGCAAGACGTTTGTAGATCACCTCGACCGAGCATTCGCAGCCGGTGCTGGTACGGACATGCGCGCATCCCGCATGAGTTGAATACTTCATCCGATCGATGCAACGTCCCGAAAGAATTATGATTTGACGGTTTGACCATGCCCCAAGCTACGGCGCTGCCGCGCAGAAATAGGATTTTGCAGGGTGGGTGATTGACCTTAGCCGGATGTCCCTCACCACCGAATAGCCTTGAGCCTCTCATCCGGCGCAGGCAAGGGGCTTGTGCCGCTCGCGGCCAATGCGCAGTCCTTGAGCAACCCGTGTGGGCGGCCAATCCGAGCGCGAACATTGTGTCAATCCGCGGTCGACACGTGAGGATCGTGGTTTCGCCGACCCGAGGTGGATGACCGACCCACAACGCGACCCGCAACTGGCCGGCGCTCTGTGCAACAGTGCCGCCAGGAGCTTCGATAGCGACCCGGCTAAGTTCATCGGCAACGCCTTTGGGACCATCGGTGCGCGTTCATTCCGAGAAGGGACGCCGCCGGGGCTGCTGACGTCCAGGGTAACCGAGCTGGCGACGGACGCCAGCAAGGCGGCCCGATCACCCGGGACGACTGGCAGACCGGCCGTTTTTGAGGCGCCCAACCGTGAAATCTGGGGCCGTCTCACGTCGATGGAGCTCAGGTTTCGATAATGCGCAATCCATCGGCGCATAATATCCTCTCCGCAGGGGGAGGGGCAGAAATCCTTTTGAGATACCCATGCGTTCCTTCCAGTTCTTGCTCTTTGCGGCGATATCTCTTTGCAACGTAAGCTGCGGTCAGTCTCCCGGGCCTGCGGGCGACGCTGGGCCACAAGGACCTGCTGGCGGGAAGGGCGAAGCTGGTCCGCAAGGACCATCCGGTCCGCAGGGGCTGCCAGGTCCGCTGGGTCCGCCCGGACCACCGGGTCGGGCCTCCCAGACCCGAGTCATGCGAGTGAACTGCTTATCGGAGTCCTGTCAAGTTAGTTGTGAAGTCGGCGAAGTGCTGGTGACCGCCTACTGCGGCGCAGGCAGAAAACCTGCCGTGTTTCTTGGCGAAAAAGCTGCGTCCTGTGGAGTGAGACCAAACGCTTCGGATAGTCCGCTCGTCGCGGTGTGCGTCAGATGAAGACGCGGAGAAGCCGCAACCCACCGCAGCCGACCTTCGTGATCCGATGGGTTCGACGCGTCGTCGGATGTGTTGTGCCGGCATGCGCGGTGCGCGGTGTGCGTGTTGCAGCATCCGCCGCGGGCGGACGCCGATGTTTGCTCATTGCTTTCGGAGAGGACCTATGCCTAACCCGACCTGCAGCGGATGAAACTCCATGAGCTTGTGGCGCAGCATGGGGCGCGGTCCTTGACGTTATGTCCGTTGCTCGAGTCTGCCACCCCCGTGGCGGGCCACGCGAGGCGGTCCGACACCGGTATTCCGTTAAGATAGCGTCAACCATTAAGTGAGCCGGCAAAATCAGGTGGTCCGCCCTGCATGCAAAACTGGCGAGGGTTGCTCGGAATAGGCCGAGCCTAATGCATAGAGCGCGGACCGTGGGTAAACGTAAACTTCTGGCTTTTGCCGCCTTTGATAGTGCCAAAGAGAACTATGCGGTGGCCGTTGCCTCGCTGCTCGCAGGAGACCGAGATCAGCGGCGGGACGCGGAGGGGTTGCCGCCATTATTTCGGGACGCCAAGGGTGGCTCGGGCGTCTCAGGTGGAATTACCGGTTCGTAGCCCTTCGTCGCTGTCACGACCTTGACTTGCTGGCCGTCGAGCAGCCCGAGTGATGGATTGGCGACCACGCGATCGCTCAGCTGCAGTCCGGCCAGGATTTCGATCGTTAAGCCGAGATTGCGTCCGAGACTGACGGTCTTGAGCTGAACATGATCCATGTCGTCGAGCACGGCGACCTGCATGCCCTGAGTTCGGAACAGAAG
>JASHRR010000730.1 GCA_030037185.1 Xanthobacteraceae bacterium
GCCGCTGAAGCTCGTGCACGCCATCTGCGCCATCGCGGCGGTGATCCGGCCATCGCTGTAGTAAGACATCTTCCGGGTGACGCCGCGCTGATTCATCACGCACGTGCCCAGCAACATGGCGCTGGGGCACGACGTTACCGCGGTTCCGCCCGTGGACGTGCAGTCGGACTGCCGGGCTGACAGGGTGGATGGGGAGAAGTTGTCGTACTCCTCGCACGTGTGTTCCCCCTGTCCGATGAAGTGGCAAGAGAAAGACGACGCGCGTTCTGCTGCACGGGTGTGGAAAGAAAACGCGAAGATCGCAAGGAGCGCGAGCCCGAGAGAGAACGAATGAAGGGAGGCAGATCGCGTTTTCATCGAGGTATTCTCCTTGCATGGCTTACGCTGAGTGCGTAGTACTCAGGCGGCGGACATCTCACTCTGGATTGTAAGAGTTTGCTGTACTACCGTTAGCAGCGACGGCAGCACCATCGCCAGCGACTGCGCAAGCAATAAAGCGACGCTGGATGAACACCATCAGATTCGTGGCAGGATAATTTTTCATTTGATAGGAGAGCTTCGATTCAAATAACGGCCTGACAGGAAGCCCGCTGATCCGGTTCACTAAAAGATCAGCCAATGTCGTCTTTGGGTCAGACTAGATGGGACGCTGCCTCGTTGGCTCCCGGCCCGCCAGATCGACATGCCGCACGTAACCGCGGCCGACATGAGCCCGCCTGATGCCGCGATGTACGCGCCTTCGAGGAAGATGTGCGGCACATAAGCGTCGCAGAGGCACCATTATAGACCGGCATTCCCGGCCAGAGATGAAACCAGGGATGGCCGAGCTGCGGCTGGAAGCCGAGCCGCCAGGCGGTCCATCGCGTCGCCGCCGAGATGGCGGCGAGCACGATCGGCGTTCGGCGTTTCAATATCTGCTCTGGAGCGATCGTGCTGTGGCGTACCGTGGCCCCTTATCTGACCTATGGAACTCCCACTGGGGCAACGCCGCCGCGGTAGCGATGGACCCGAGTGTCTTTGCGGAGTCCGGGAAATGCTTCCGGAACCTCCTCATGCGCCTTGGCGAGCAGCCGGAAATTCGACGTTGGTGTTTGTCATGGTGAGCGTTCCGGGTCGATTGCGCAGGTGAACTGTTTCTGAATGCCCAGATCCTCCACCGCGATTATCCTGGCGCTCTCGCCTCGATCGGTGACCAGCGTGTCTGTATCGCGCCATGTGACGACCCTCACTTGGTCCATAGCATCGGGGGCCGGCGGCCAGCCGGCGTTATGAGTGTCACCAATCCTGAACGCCGATGGCATGGTAACCTGAAAAGTTTTCATCTGCATGGTTTCCTCCTAGCCCCTCGCGGGGAAGGGGCGCTTTACGCCCTCGGTTCTGCCCCATATTCACCATTAAAGCCTATCGCACCGGCCTTGCTGATCATGCCACAACATTGCAATCCGCCGGGCCGCACCCTCGCGCCTGGCCGGCGGATCGAACAGCGCCAGACCGGCGGGCTTTGTAGCCGTCGCCAAGGAATACCGACCTCGCAGGCTCCCAGCGCGGGCCGCTGGCAAGCCTTTCCCACTCTGGAGCCGATAAGAGCATCGACTGAGGCGCGCGCTCGCAGAGCACGCGGGCCCCACATCGACGCGCTCCCGCGCGATCTGGTTGCGCAGAGGCTACGTGAGAGCGGACCGATGCCTTCCGCGACATGCTGGCACGAATTTGCTCCAGGAAGGCGCGCCGCGCTATTAGACCGCCCTCGTTTGGGAGCCGATAGCAAGACACATCCACGTCTGTGGCGCGGCCCGGCTTCGCACGATGGATGATGCGCACGCTCCTATCTCTGGCGGTTGATAGATATCAATTCGTGTTCCTCCGATTGCAGATAACAAATAGCAGGCCGAGAGGCCCGAACAAAATAAGGGAGACTTTACTATGAGGATTTCCACTGTTGCAATTCTCGCGGCGATTGCTGTTGCGGTAAGCGGTCCCGCGTTGGCTCAGAAGAGAGCATCCCGCCTCGAGAGGTTTGAGCAATGCGAGTCACAAGCTATCGCGCTGGGGATGCCGCACGGACAAGCAGGCCATGCGGAATTTGTGCGCGAATGCATGGGGGGAAGGCCTGGCAACACCAATGCGCTAGGGGCCGGGTCAAGACCCCCGCGCTGATTGCGATTTTTTGCGGGCACGCACCCCACATCCAAACCGGCCGGGGCCACAGCACAAGGCCGTTAGCGATTGAATCGTCGGGGGCCCCGCTCTGGCGTTAGGTTTTCGAACTTGTCAATTTTTGTGGGCTGGTTGCGGGAAGGTTCTGGCTCCGCTTCGGCGGAGCTGTTTTCTTTGTGGGCACCTCCGCACCCCTGCACCCGGCCATAGCGCTCTCGACGACCAGCTAGCGACGCGTATTCGCGTGATCACTTCACCGGGTGCGATAACAGCGATCAGTGAGAACCAGATTAATTGCGCGTAGCTATTCTCGGCTACCCAAAAGGCGTTCGAGCATCCACGGCCAAAGCCGAAGGCGGATTACGGTTCGATAACGATATTCCGAAACGTAAGCGGAGCCGACCATGACCGACGACTACCACTTCGGTGAACCCATGGAGTTCAGCCACGAGCGCAAGGAGCGAATGCGGCTAAGGCGAGAACGTAGGGAGGCAGCGAAGCGCTACCATCACAACCGGCGGATAAGGGAAGGGGTGCTGGGGATCATCTCGCTGGCGCTCGCTGCTGTGCCGATCTGGTACGGGTTCGGGCGCACGGACATGATCGCTTGGTACGCTGGCCTGATCATCATGGTCCGGCTTGAGTGGATGCACATGCACATCCGAGCTCTGCAAGTCCATGTCGCCTGGATACACGACGAGATCGATCGATTAACCGGAAAGGAGGGCGGCGGCGGACACATGCTGGACGAGTATAGCGCGGGACCGTGAAAACATGGGCCCAGCACTAATCGGAGCGGCGGGGATGGTAAGATGGGCCCCCGAAATACTGGATAGCGCGAGCGGGTATTGAAACGCGGTTTTCAGCGCATGGTACACTGGTGCGCTGGCGCTCCCCAGGACATCGTCGCCCTGCAGACCGAGATTTGTGACAACCCGGAGATAGGAGGCCCGACGGCGGATTCAAAGCCTGGCTAAGGACCGCCGGCCGCATAAAAACTGAAGCGATGACACTACTCCCCTGCTATATTCACCCAAGGTCCTGCAACGAACAGACAAATGGCTGTCTTCCCCACGCCAGTTATTGATCATGTTTTGTCGATCGATCGGCCAGCCTCGCAGTCTCACTTCCCGCTTCCTCGTTCGAGCGGTTCGGAGGTTTCGTGTTTGCGCGCCAGAGCCGAATTTCACTAGATGAAGTGCAGCGTCAAGCTAGGGAGCAAGCGGCTAGCCGCTCTAGCCGATTTTCACTTCTTCAGCTCTTCATCCGGCCACGTGACTTGAGTACTACGAAGGAACACAAGTCAATTCCCAAACAGTGTTCACCGGTATCCCGGCAATCAACCTTGTTTCGCCAGTTACTCTGTCAATGTATCCATGGAAATCTGTAGGTACCTTCATATTGTCAAATGTATAAGTTCCACTGCCCCTTATTGTTATCGTTTTATCAGTAAGCTGCTCGATCGGTACCTCCATGTTATCATTCCACTTTATCCATTGATCAGAAATTACTAGAGAAATATTAGTAACTGGAAACGTAGATGTTACAGCAAAGGTCGATAGCGTCTGAATCCCGTTACAAAGGAACTTAACTTCAGTCGCTCTGGCATTTACTGTTGTGATGATGAGGAAGGTTAACGCTCCTAGCACGATCAGTCTAACCATAGCGAGCTTGCTCCTGTCTTCTGACTTCCTTCGTTACCTTTCGAGATCAAGATCGAAAGGCGAGGTTGCGAACATTGCTACATTTTAACATAAACGCATCGACCGGGGCACCAACTCGCCAGTGTTGATAACAACAGCATCTTCCGTTCGGACATCGGCGAACAAGAGTTCGACGGGGGCTTCTCACGCTCGACTCCAAACGAAATGCGGATGCCGTAAAGCAGATGCTCGAGCACTACCGCGCAGCGGCGCTTGACGGTTTGCACGATATAGCCGGCGCTCGCCATCATTGTATCGATCACGAGCGCCGTGACATATCTGCCGAGCATCGCACCGAGGGAAACACGGGCCGCATCGAGGACCTACACCGTGCCTCCCCTTGGTGACCGGCGGATGAGCGCTGCGGAAACCGCGTGGTGAAATGGCCACCCAGGTCAAAAGGCGAGTAAACGATGCCGGGATTAATGCGAGCGACAGCAGACATATTAAAGGTAAACCAAGAGGCGCGATGCTGGGCTCTTCATCACTGCAGGCTCGATGAAGCCTCAAATCATGCGGCGTGATGGCCGAAAGTTTTTGCAGTATCGCGCAGCTGGCCGCAGATGCTCCATCGTATTCGATGATTGCGGACCGGGCGCCGGCGCCGCCGCGGACCGACGTGAGGCCGGCTAAATCGCTGATCAAGTGAGCGAACTGCTCCAAGTCAAGATGCGGACACTTCAGCAGCGCTATTTTGACCCGCAGTCGCCTTGGCAGTTCATGAACGATCACAGGTCCGCACTCACGGCTCTCCGATGCTGCCGTCAAGTTTTCGAGATGATGCACGATCCAACTCATGTCGCGTAGTCGGGCTTGATGTTGGCCTCGGTACCCCGTTAACGTTCCCTGGTCTCTTTCGATCCGCTCTGGGTGCCGTGTTAGATTTCGTCGATTGCCCAGGAGGGTGATCAGCCGGCCTCGCTCTCCGCAAGAATGGCGTGGCGGACCAGCGCCTCTGACTAATCCCGCAAGTTTGCAGACATTTCGGGTGAGTGGCGTCGCAGCCGCATTGATCGATATCAACCAGCGCGGCGTCGCGCCGATTTCTAGTCGGCGCACGAGATCAACCAGCCCCTAACGGCGGCTGCCAACTATACCCAGGGGGCTGCGGCGTCGATCTTGTCGGCCGTGCCCCCCGCGCGCGAGGGCACCGCGACCGGCTCGATCGACAACACTGACCTGGACCGAGCGGGCCGGCCCCCCGGTCTCCGCCGAAGGAATCGCGGGGCGCGCCGTAGGTGGTGGGGTCGAACTTCATTTCGCGCCCTCGGGCGTGGCCTGGCATTTGATCTGCCCAGCAGCCAACGCGCTGGAGCGACGCAAGCGTCGCGCTCGCCCGCAAGCGGCGCGACAATGAGCGGCCGGCCGAGCATCCAACCGACCGTGCAGCGTCCGCCCGTGGCCACCGTGAGCAGGTTCGCGAACATCATGGCGAGCAGGGCGAGCCTCAGCCAGAGGAACAGGCGCACCTAAGCGATGGAGGCAACCCTGCTTCGTCGGCACTCGCGCATAAACTCTCCTGGCCAATGAAACGCTCGGGCGACGAGGGCTCGGCCGGCTTCGAAGAGGGCCGGCCGCCGACACGCTCGCCGATGCCGAGGAGCCGCTCGGCTCCTCGGCACGTTCGCAGTTCGCGAGGACACGGGAGCACTTCACCGATGACGAAGTCGCCTGGCTCGGCACGGTAATCAACTTCCTCGTTTCGTGCCGTCAACTGGTTGGACTGAGCCATCCGCAGAACGTCGCCCGGGACCCAACTCTACGGCCTCTTGAGCCAGCACGATGTGACACGAGGGGGCCTGACATCCGGCCTTTTCGGCGAGGCAGAGCGACGGCGCCGCCGCCACGCGCCCGCCTGACATCGGCTGGCCGGCGGCCTGGACCGATCGTGGCTGCAGTTGATGCACATCAATCGGATGGCTGGGAGTTCGTGCAGGATGTGCCGCCATCTCGCAGGATCAATGAGAATCTGGCGTCATGTCAGTGAGCAGTGCGTCATTCGATGCGGCAGCGGTCAAGCTGCAGCTTCCCGGGCTCGGCAACCCGCAACTGCACTACCTCGATAGTGCGGCGACGGAGCAGATGCCCGAGGCGGTGCCAAACGCTTTGCAACGGTTTGAGCTCGAAGCGCGAGTCAACGTACACGATGGGAAGCATCGGCGCGCGCGGGCAGCCACTGACGCTTATCAGGAGGCGTCGGCGCGCGTTGCGCGCGTCCTCAATGCTTGGTCGGACCAGGAGATGGTGTTCACCTATGGTGCCACTTCTTCAATCGACCTGCTCGCTCATTGCTTCGGGACACTGCTGGGCCGTGGCGACGGGATCCTCCTGTCGATTTTAGAGCACCACGGCAGGCTCGTGCCCTGGCAAAGGCTCGCCAAGCAAACAGGAGTTGTTCTGCGGTTTCTGCCAATGATGCCGGCGGGTCGCACGCCGCGATGCTGGCTGGTCGCCCTCGCTCACTGCTCGAACGTGACCGGAGCCATGACCGACGTCGGACAGGGGACAGCCGCTGCCCGCACCGTCGGAGCGAAGGTTCTGCTCGGTGGCGCGCAACGCGCACCGCCCGGCCCTGTCGACGCGCGCCGGCTCGATGTCGATTTCTATGCCTTTTCCGGCGACAAGACCGATCGACCAAGCGGCACGGGCTTTGGGGCCGGCGCGAGCTGCTTGACGCGATGCCGCCGTTCATGACCGGAGATGATCGTGGAGGTGACGCCGGTCGACGCCACCTTCCGGTCGCCGCCGCGGTTGGAAGCCGGAACGCCACCGATCGCCGCAGCAGTCGGGCTGAGCGCCGCGCTCGGCTGGATGCAGTCGCTTGACTGGCGCGCCGCTCGGGATAGGGAGCGGCGCCTGAGACGGGTCTGCTCGACAGGCTGGTGTCGACTCCAGGCGTGCGGGTACTGGGCCCGCTGGATACGGAGGATCGGCGTGGCGTGGTCACCTTCTCGGTCGAAGGCGTCTTTGCCGAAGATGTCTGCCGTCGGCTCGATGGCGCGGGGTCGCGCTGCGCGGCGGCCATCACTGCGCGCGTTCGGTGTCGAGGGTGCGGCGTGGGCAAGCCTCGCCCCCTACGCAGTGGATGCAGACATCACCGCGCTCCTCGACGGTCTCGGCGAGTTCGCCTCGACGAAGGCGGTCCGAGCGCGCCGCGCAAACGAACCCATTGATCTCGCAGCGCGTTGATTAACGCACGAGCGGGTTCCCAAGTCCTGACGCCACTGGGGTGTTAGCGCGGGAAAATCTCACAGGGTAGCCGAATATGACCTATTATTTCTCCACCCGGGTAGACAAGAAATTCGATGAAGCAGTCACGGCAACGAAGGAAGCTCTGAAGCATCACTATTTTCAAGTGGTCACCGAGATTGACATGAAAGAAAATTTCAAGACTGGCCTCGACGTCGAGTTCCGTCCGTATCTGATTCGTGGTGTGTGTAATCCACAGCTAACATATCGAGCGCTTCAGGCAGAGGACAAGATTGGTACGATGCTTCCTTGTAATATCGTAATCCAGGAAACGGCTGATCATCGCGTTGAGATCTCGGCGGTGGACCCTGTCGCCTCGATGCAGGCTATCAGCCACGTCGTTGTCGACCAGGTAGCGAACGATATCCGTTCCCAGCTACAGGCTGTCATCACCGAACTGGACAAGCTGCCGGCGTGATCTCCGAACGATGCTCAATTCCGCGCGGTATTACAAGCATCACCCGGCACGGAGCGTTGACAACGCGCGTGATCGCCCTACGTTTTTTCCTGCAGTCCCAGACGGCGGTCGACCTCTGCCGCAAGCCTCAGCAATCTCTCGGCGACTTGTATCGGATAGGCCGCGCCAGCTCAAGTTGACGCAAGGGTTCGGGCAGTCGTTCCAACTCGCGGCGCGCATGGGCGCGAATCTTTGAAAGCGTGGAGGGTGGGTTGATACGGCGGCCGCCGCGTATCACCGGTTGGAGCAGTTTTTCGCCGGCGAGTTCATCGTCCTCAACTGATAACACATCGCCAGCCATCCGGCCGTCCGCACCGTAACGGCGCCACACCTGCTTGCGGCCTGGCCAGGTGACCTTACCGGCAGAGAGCTTGCGCCGCGCCAGCCCCGCATATTCCTGCAGATTGTAGGCGCAATCGAGCGCCAGTGCGTCGGACGAAGTGGTCAGGCTGGTGCCAATCAAGAAGCCGTCGATCGGCGCGCCTTCGCGCGCGAAGCGCAAAACAACCTCCTCATCAAGACCGCCGCTGACGAAAATGATCACGTCGGTGAGTCCGCCATCATCGAGGATCCGCCGTACGTGCTTAGCTTGACTTTGGCCGATTTAGGCCGCGTATGCGAGAGCATTCTCCATGCGGCGCCAGATATGGATTGGAATTTCTATACGGTCTCGGCGTGGCCGGGACATGAAAGAAATCTGATGCGCCCATATTTCGCGTCGAACTGCCGCGAT
>JASHRR010000088.1 GCA_030037185.1 Xanthobacteraceae bacterium
TGGTGGGATTACCTGCAAACCTATGGACGGCGTTCCCGTCATGGCTTCGTCGACGGCTATCCGTTTCCCAAGATGACGCCGATCGCGTGTCGCCGCGATGCCTGGCCGCCTAGCGGCGGCGGACCAGGCAGCGACCTTGGCTTCATGCAGGCGCAGCATCTCGATCATTACGGCATCGACTTCGGGGTGCTCAATCCGCTGGCACCGTCCGGGCAGGGTGACCAGAATTCCGGTCTGTCGGCCGCGCTCGCTTTCGCCGCCAACGAATGCCAGCTCGCGCGTTGGGCTTTGCGCGACAGCCGGCTCAAGGCCTCGGTGGTGGTGCCTTACGAGGACGCCGAGGCCTCCGCACTGGAAATCCGCCGCCGCGCCGGCGACCGCAATTTCGTCCAGGTGCTGATGCTCAGCCGCACGGCGGAAGCCCTCGGCCGCAAGCGCTACTGGCCGATCTACGAGGCGGCCGTAGAGGCTGGTCTCCCGATCGGTATCCATGCATTCGGCTACAGCGGCTGGGCGATGACCAACGGGGGCTGGCCGTCGTTCTATATCGAGGAGGTGACCGAGCACGCCACATCTGCCCAGACGGTCGTCACCAGCATGGTGATGGAGGGCCTGTTCGAGCGCTATCGCAATCTCAGGGTGGTGATGATCGAATGCGGGTTCGGCTGGCTGCCGGCGCTCGGCTGGCGTCTCGACAAGCTGTGGCTGAAAATGCGCGACGAGGTTCCGCACCTGACGCGCTTACCGTCGGAATATATCCGCGACCACTTCTATGTCTCGACCCAGCCGATGGAGGAGCCGGCGGACCCAAGCCACGTCCTTGACGCCATGCGCTGGATCGGCTTCGACCGCATCCTGTTCGCGAGCGACTATCCGCACTGGGATTTCGACGATCCGGTTATGGCGATCCCGCCAAGCCTGACGGAGGCACAGCGCCGCATGATCTTTGCCGGCAATGCGCGGACCGTGTATCGGCTGGACTAAGCGTTACTCCCACGCCCGGTTATCGACGGTGTTCTCGTAGGTGGCGCCAGGCACCGTCATGTTCCACTTGACGGTCCAGTTATAGGTATCTTCAAATCGCTC
The DNA here is from genome assembly GCA_030037185.1 of Xanthobacteraceae bacterium. The sequence continues at coordinate 1,087 of JASHRR010000088.1, forward strand.
GCGGGTGTAGGGCTGCGGCGGAGCGTGAAGAAGGCGCCAGGTCTGGAACTCGTGAGGCTCCAACAGCCCGCCGGTCTCCGCGATGAAATAGTGGATGAAGGGCGTCGGGTCTCTTTCGATCAGCTCGACGGCCCTCGCCTGCGCACGAAACATCTTCACCAGCGTCGCTGCGTCCGTTTCGTCGCCTGCCGCCTCGCTGCGGGTCGAGTGCGATTCGATCAGGATGCGCATGCCATATTTCTGCGCCACGCTGATCCAGGGTTCCATCACGCTCGCGGCCGCGACCTTGCCCTCGCGCACCGCTTCGAGACGCTTCTGCATCGAGCCCGCATGGGTCGTCTTGACGTGCTCGGGCGCCAGGAAACCTTCCATCATCTTGAGCATGGTAAAATGAGAGCCGTTGTTCGGCGTCACCGCGATTTCCTTGTCCTTGAGCATCTCGGGTTCGTAGAACTTGGAATCGCGGGCGACCACGATGGCGAACTTCGACATGGAAGCGCCCAGCGCCACGATTTTCCGCCCGCGCAGATGCTGGGCGTTGGCCTCGACGGCGCGCTTCATGATTCCCCATTCGCACATGCGATACTGGTCGATGCCGCCCTCGTTGTAGACCGCATCGAGCGGGCGATCGAAAATCGAGTCGAACTTCACGATGTGTGAGGTAGTGATCTGCGCCATGCCGGGCGTGGTCACGAACTCGAGGTCCAGCCCCTCGTCCTTGAAGAACCCCCTGTCGCGCGCGACCAGCACGGGCAGGTCGTGGACCGCGTTCATGACAGCGATTATCGGCTTTTTGGCATTTTGAATATTCACGGCGCGTTCCTCCCGGCTGCCCCCTTCCTGCGCGGAGCGCAAGGCTAAACGGCCCCGCTCTCCAGGAAGGACGCCGGCAATGATCGGCCGGCCGACTTTGGCTGTCAACGGCTACGCAGGTTGGGGCAAGCGCGCTTGAAAACCATAGCGGCCGGCTTGCCGGACGGATCATCAGCAGACTCGCCGGACGCTGCGACCTCGCCAATTCACGACAGTGCGCCAGAATGGCTTCGCTGCCAAATGAAGCCGCGGCGCGCGCTCGCAGACGTTGCGTTGATGTTACCCCACAAGCCCGTGCGTACTCGGCGGGAACAGTTCCTCTACCGCGACCGGCTTCGTGATGACGCCCTGCATCAGGCTGTGGTGGATCAGTTCCTCGAGCACCCGCCGGTTGGGCGCGATGCCGTAGGGCAGCGGATCGCCCGTGATGTCCATCACGCGCCGGTGGACCTCATCAACCGCGGTCGGCTTCTCAATCTGCCCGGCCTTCAGACGTCCGACATAGAGTCGCTTTGACTCCGCGAAGGCACCGAACACGTCCGCCGCGAGATCGCTGTGCGCCGCCAGCAGTTCGTCCCGGATTACGACTGTGTGATTGATGGGATAATGGCCGCGCCCGCGCAGCGCCGCGAGGCCGGCCTCAAGCCCATTCGGAATCAGCGGCTGCACGTCCGGGTGATCCACCTCGATCCCGATCGCGGCGGCCAGCGCGCCCGAGACCAGGAGGTCGGTCATTTTGTGCCCCGGCTCGATCGGCACCACATTGGCAGGCGCGCGATACTCGGCAACGTGCTCGTCGCCGGACAGCACCCAGGTGATCTTGCGGAGGTCGACGCCGTACTCCTCCTGCAGGATGCTTCGCGCCCACAGGCCGGTGGTAACCGTGTAGCCGCGATTGACGCCGACATTGCGGCCTTCGAGATCCCTGGGCGTACGAATGCCGGCCTTGGTGTTGACGAGGACCGCCCCGTGGTGAAAGGCACGCACCAGAAACACCGGCACCGCCGTCATGGGCTTTCCGTGCGCCCTGGCACAGATGTAGGTGGTGATCGCCATCTCGCAGACATCGAACTCGTTGCCCCGCACCATGCGGCGGAAGGCGTCGATGAGGACCGGGATTTCAACGAAGTCGAATGCGAAGCCCTTCGGCTTGACAATGCCGTCCTTGAGGGCCTGGTTGTTGCCCTGGGTGCGGGTGACGGTCTTCAGCTTAAATGGGACCCCTACCATTGTGCAATCACCCTTCTGCTTTGACACCAATCTAGCAGCAATCGCACGCGAATCCGTCCGGGACCGCGAGCGCATCTCTGAGCCAAGCCGGGGGAAAATCGTTGAAGACGATTTCACGAAGGGGTTTGAAAAACTTGAAGTGGTGCCGCGTTTCGCCGATCCAGAACACCACAACCGTTTCGAGCGGCGGACAGCCCGCCACACCGCAGGCGATTTCCGATACGAGGATTGCAGCATCCGCCGGAAGCGTGAAGCGCTCGCGCGTCCATTCCCGCACGCGAACCAGCGCCTCGTCGTCTGCGGGGCTCTTCTTCAGCAGGCGAAGCTTTGCGGATGCCGGCATCATGCCGCAGCCTAGCAAAAACGCCGGCCGCAGGATCGATAAATTGCGCATCGGCACGCCGGGGTGCTAGCGAGGAGGCAACAACAGCCAGTGGAGGTGATTGCCGTGGTGGAAAAAGTCCTTGCGGCCGTGCGAACAGGCCCGAGCAAGACCGAGATCCGCGAATTCCCGATGCCGGATATCCCGGAGGATGCCGCCTTGATGAAGATGGAGGTTGCCGGCATTTGCGGAACCGACGTCAAGCTCTACAAGGCGCCGCCGTCGAGCGCACCGGTGATCATGGGGCATGAGAACATCGGCTACATCGCCAAGGCCGGCCGCGAGTTCACGCGACGCAAGGGATTCCGCGAGGGCGACCTCGTGTTCGTGGAGCACTATGTCGCTTGCGGCAAATGCGAGTGGTGCCATCTCGGTCAGTACCGCCACTGCGAGAACACCGACTGGCGCTACAATCCCGACGCTATCCGCTACGGCTACACATCGGCCGACAAGGCGCCGTATCTTTGGGGCGGTTTCGCCCACTACGTCTACCTGCCGTGGAATGCCGTCCTCCACCACGTCCCCCACGGCGTCACACCGGAATTGGCCGGACTGGTTACACCGATGGCCAACGGGGTCGAATGGTCGCTGTTCGACGGCGGCGTCGGCTACAATTCAACGGTGCTGATTCAGGGGCCGGGTCAGCAGGGCCTTTCGCAGACCGTGATCTGCAAGCAGGCCGGCGCCTCGCTGATCATTGTCACCGGCACCTCGAAGGACGGCGCCCGCCTTGAGGTCGCCAGAAAGCTTGGCGCCGACCATGTGATCGATGTTGAAAAGGAGGATCCGCTCGCCCGCACCATGGAGATCACCGGCCGCAAGGGCGTTGACGTCGTGCTCGACTGCACGGCAGGCGCCGGCACCGTTCCGGTGCTGCTCGGCGTCGAGGCGCTCAAGCGCAAGGGCGGAAGGATCGTGGTTCAGGGCGAAATGCCCGATTTCCCGAACTTTCCGATCGGCCGAATCACGGTGAAGTTCATCACGATCAAAAGCGCACGCGGTCATAGCTTCAAGGCGTGCGAGCTTGCCCTGCAGCAGCTCGCCTCAAAACGATTCCCGCTGGAACTGATCACCACCCATAAATTCGGCCTCAAGGACGTGGACCTCGCCATCCGTTCGGTGGGCGGTCAGGGCGTCAAGGACGTGATTCACGCGTCGCTGATGCCGTGGCAGTGACGCTACTCGTCGCCTGTCGAGTTCGGTCGCGCAACGCGGGGGACGTCGGGCGCGCCCAGTATGGCGCGGCACGCAAGCGGCAACTTCGCCATGGTCAGCGGCGGCGGCGGTCTCGTGGGAATCGGCGGCGGCTTGGGGTGCAACACGGCCTCGCTGAACCACCAGTCCAGGTCATGGCCGCAACCGTCGCCGGGCGGCGGCGGCTGCTGTGGCTTGCATTCCAGGCTGTCGGCCGGGCAGCGCAGACGGACATGAAAATGATAATCATGCCCCCAGTAGGGCCGCACCTTGTTCAGCCACTCCCGGTCGGGGTCGCTGTCCCGGCATAATGCCTTCTTGATCGCCGCATTGACGAAGATGCGCTCCACCTGCGGGTCGCGCGCTGCCGATTTGATGACCGCGACATGGCCGGCCGTCCACAGTGACGGGTCGACGTCGAGCCGGCTCTGCGCCACCACGTTGGTGGCGGACATTTCTTCGCGTTCGACGCGGGTCAATTGGTGATCGGGCATCGGCGTCAGCCAGACATCGGCATCAAGACCGACCTGATGGCTGGCGTGCCCGGTCATCATCGGCCCACCGCGGGGCTGCGACATATCGCCCACGAGGAGGCCGTTCCACTCGCCTGACTTGTGCACCTTGGCGGCGAGCCTTTCGAGGAACCGGATGAGCGCCGGGTGGCCCCAATTGCGGTTGCGCGACAGCCGCATCACTTGCCAATCGGGGCCATCGACCGGAAGCGCGCTGGCGCCCGTCAGACAGCCGGCGGAATAGAACCCGACCACATGGGCCTGCCCCGGCGTCGGCGTGGCGATGCGCCCGAACAGCTGCTTGGCGGGCGTTTTGGGATTGTCGGGATGCCCAAGGGGGGGCAGCACGGTCGGCTCGACAGTGCCCTTTTCCTGCGCCGTGACGCTGCTCGCGGCGGCCAGCAGCATCAGCGACAAAGCGTGGCGTATGAGACAAGTCCGCATCGAATCGATCTCTTGCACATTGGACTAGCTGGCAGGCAATCCCTCATTGCGACAAAATTGTGTCGTCGCCCCGTTCGCGTTGCTTGCGCTGCGGTCGCCGACAAAGAATGCCGTTGTCTATCGTCGCTGGAATGCGGCGGTTCATGATCATTGAAGAACATGGACGCATTCGGGCAGGTTCAAGCGGCTTCGTCGGCGGCAGGTTGGAGCCATCCCCACGCCTGAAGGCGGGGGCTTTTGCCCAGCCTCCAGGTGTTGGGCATCTGTCTCGCCTGGTCCCGAGCGCGGAGAGCTTGAGGAGCCAAGGTTACAAGAGCGGCCCCAGATGCCCGTTCCGCGCACCAACAAAGTCAGCGGCTGTATAGCCGCAATCGACACAGGAGAACGTCGCTTGGGTCTTTCGATTGTCTTTGTGGATCGATCCGCACTCGGGACATGTCCGACTGGTGTTGCCCGGATCAACGGCGACAGCCTGGATGCCTTTGAGCGTCGCCTTGTACATCAAGAACTGGCGAAAATGGGCAAAGGCCCACCCCTGCAGACGGTTGCGTTGCGCCCTTGTGGCCTTAACCCGCTTGCGGATGTGCGTCAAATCTTCGATCGCAATCGCGCTTCGGGAGCGTTCGGCGCTAGCAACAATCTCCTTGGAATGTGGTTGGTTTGCTTGCGAAAGCGGGACTCCTTTCCGCTGAGTTTCTTCAGGCGGCGTTTGGCGCCTTCGGCGCTGTGGCGTTGCAGTATGGCGCGACGCAAGGCGTATTGCGATCGAACCTTTTCAATCTGGGCGCCGGTATATGGACGGCCATTGCTGTCAAAGGCAATATTAGCGACGCCCAAGTCCGCTCCGAGAATATCCTCGATGTTGCGGAATTTGACGACGCCTTCCTTCTTGTTGGCTTTCGGCGTTGCATAGGCGTCGGCCACCCTAGCGATGCAACGAATGACGGCCTGGGCGGTCAGAGCGAAGTCTCGACCGCGTGTCGAAATACGCAAGTTTTGCAGATCGTATTTGCGCGTAGCGCCGCCCTCGCAGCCGCGCTGCGAGATCACGTTGCAGGCGGCGTTGCTGCGCTCAAACATATCGAGGAGCAACTTCGATTGCTCCTTGCGGTCGGCGTCAGCTGGAGACCCACCACCGGCTATAGAGGGGTTCTTGCTTGTTTCAACATGCTCCGCGTTTCCTCCCCATGCCTAATGGCGCCTAAAGGCAGGGGCTTCCGCGCGGAGGTTTCGGTGAATTAAAGCATGGAGAGTTCGTGGGGTCGCCACCGCCAATGCTTGATGCCTGCGATGGATGTCCCTCAGGGTTGGGCGGCTCGCCGGCACCCCAGAATGACCAGAGAAAAATATCGGATAGTTTTTTATGCCCACAGTCTTGTGCTTTATGTCGGAAGACCCACATCATCTTGCGTGCGAAGCAATAAAGCGAAGCACAACAACTGAAACAGACGAAGTCGACTTACGGCAGCCAGGTGGTCTTTTCCTCCACGTCCTCCAAGCTCCCAACCATCTGGCGCCGCTTTTCTTTGAGATAAATATCCGGCAATTTTTGTGCTTTGGCCGATTTTCACGGCGGCGAGGCAAAACCGGGAAAGGCGGGTTACACATCTACCTTCAGTGCGGCGATGAACGCCTCCTGGGGAATGTCCACCTTGCCGAACTGGCGCATGCGCTTCTTGCCTTCCTTCTGCTTTTCCAGAAGCTTGCGCTTGCGCGTCACGTCGCCACCATAGCACTTTGCAGTGACGTCCTTGCGGAAGGCGCGCACGGTTTCGCGCGCAATGATCTTTCCGCCGATCGCCGCCTGGATCGGAATCTGGAACATGTGCGGCGGTATCAGCTCCTTGAGCTTTTCCACCATGGCCCGGCCACGGCTCTCGGCACGGGTGCGGTGCACCAGCATGGCAAGCGCATCGACGGGCTCGCCATTGACCAGGATCTGCATCTTCACCAGGTCGGCGGGCTTGTAGTCCGTGAGGTGATAGTCGAACGAGGCGTAGCCTTTCGATACCGACTTGAGGCGATCGTAGAAGTCGAACACCACCTCGTTGAGGGGCAGCTCATATTTGACCATGGCGCGGCTGCCGACGTAGGTCAGTTCGATCTGGTTGCCGCGGCGGTCCTGGCACAGCTTGAGCACGCTGCCGAGATATTCGTCCGGCGTCAGGATGGTAGCGCCGATCCAGGGCTCGCGGATTTCCTCGATCTTGACCACATCCGGCATATCGACCGGATTGTGAATTTCGATCTCCTTGCCATCGGTCAGCGCCATCCGGTAGATGACCGACGGCGCCGTGGCGATCAGGTCAAGGTTGAATTCGCGCTCCAGCCGTTCCTGAATGATTTCGAGGTGCAGCAGCCCGAGAAATCCGCAGCGAAAGCCGAAACCCAGCGCAGCGCTCGTTTCCATCTCGTAGGAGAAGCTCGCGTCGTTGAGGCGCAGCTTCCCCATGGCGGCGCGCAGGTCCTCAAATTGCGCCGCATCGACCGGAAACAGACCGCAGAACACGACTGGAATCGCCGGGCGGAAGCCCGGCAGCGCAGCGGCGGCCGGTTTGCGGTCGTCGGTGATGGTGTCGCCGACGCGGGTGTCCGCCACCTCCTTGATCGAGGCAGTGAGAAAGCCGATCTCGCCCGGCCCGAGTTCGGCGGCGTCCACCAATTTGGGCGTGAACACGCCGACGCGGTCGACCTCGTAGCTCGCTTGCGTGCCCATCAGACGAATGCGCTCGCCTTTCTTCAACGTGCCGTCGACGATGCTCACCAGCACCACCACGCCGAGATAGAGATCATACCAGCTGTCCACCAGCAGCGCCTTGAGAGGCGCATCGCGGTCCCCTTTTGGCGGCGGCAGGCGGGTGACGATCGCCTCCAGCACGGCGTCGATGTTGAGGCCGGTCTTGGCCGAGATCAGGATGGCATCGGACGCATCGAGGCCGATCACGTCCTCGATCTGCTGCTTGACCTTGTCGGGCTCGGCTGCTGGCAGATCGACCTTGTTGAGGACCGGCACGATCTCATGGTTGTTGTCGATCGCCTGGTAGACGTTGGCAAGCGTTTGCGCCTCCACGCCCTGGCTCGCATCGACGACGAGAAGGGAGCCCTCGCATGCCGCCAGGCTGCGGTTGACCTCATAGGCGAAGTCCACGTGCCCGGGCGTGTCGATCAAGTTGAGGACGTAGTCCTTGCCATCCCGCGCCAGGTAATTCAGCCGCACCGTCTGGGCCTTGATGGTGATGCCGCGTTCGCGCTCGATGTCCATGGAATCGAGCACCTGTTCGCGGCCGGACATTTCGCGCGCGGTGAGGCCGCCGGTGATCTGGATGAGCCGGTCAGCGAGCGTCGACTTGCCGTGGTCGATATGGGCGACGATTGCAAAGTTGCGGATGTTGTCGATGGGTACGGTGGCCATGCCCCGCATGTAGCAATGCCGGGGCATGGAGGGAAGCGGGGTCGGGAAAGAACGTCGGCGTCAGGGAATCGTGGAAAAATCCTTTCTCCACCTCCTCTTACACGCACGAACTCAGTCCACCTGAATCTTGGCCCGGGTGGCGACCGCCAGCCACTTTTGCTTTTCCGCAGCCAGAAACGCGCCGAATTCCGCCGGTGTCCCGGGCTTGACGTCGACGGACAGCTTATCGAGCGTCGCCTGCACGGCAGGGGCCTTGAGGCTTTCGTTGATTGCAGCGTTTAGCCTCGCGATGATGGCGTCCGACACGCCGGCGGGCGCCACGATGCCGGTGAACGACGCCGACACGAAGTCCGGGATGGTTTCGCTTAGGGTGGGCACATCCGCAAGGCGGGGATTGCGGGCATTGCTGGTGACCGCGAGCGCTCGCAGCTGGCCGGCCAGCACCAGGGGCAGCGATACGGCGGGGTTCTCGAAGGTCAGCGAGACCTGGCCGGAGACCACGTCCTGGGTCGAGCTGCCGCCCCCCTTGTAGGGAACGTGGGTGATATCGAGGCCGGTGCGCTGCTTGAACATTTCGCCCAGCATGTGGGGCGGCGTTCCGACGCCGGGCGTCGAATAGCTGAGCCGGCCCGGGTTGGCTTTGCCGTAAGCGACCAACCCGGCGACTGTGGTGACCGGCAATGCCGGGTTGACCACCAGGATATTGGCGGTGATGCCGATCAGCGCCACCGGGGCGAAGGCCTTGTCGGGGTCGTAGTCAAGGTGGCGATAGACGGCCGGGTTGATGCTCATCGTCGAGGTGTTGGCGAACATCACGGTGTAGCCGTCGGGCTCCGCCAGAGCGGCCAAGCGCGCCCCGATAGTGCCGCCGGCACCGCCGCGGTTCTCGACCACGATGCTTTGGCCCAGAATGACATCGAGCTGCTGGCCGATAATACGGCCGATCACGTCGGCCGGGCCGCCGGGCGCGAACGGCACCACCAGCCGGATAGGCTTTGCCGGATAAGTCTGCGCCGCCGCGCCGCTCGCCCACCCGAGCCCGACCGCGACTGCAGCCGCCAACAAGCTGTCACGTGCGGCCCTGAGCATCGATATCATGGAAGGTCCTCGCTGAAATCTGGGATTTAATCGCGCAGCGAGCTTGCCAGAATGTGGAACCGGCACGACCGCATGCAACGGCGCGCAGCATCTCTGGCGACACCTCGCGTGCCCTTCCCGTTACGGGCGACGTAAGCTGCGTGAATATTGAGGGCGCTGATGTGGTTCGAAACCATGTCGGCCTCGGACAATCACGTTCTCGGTTACAGCGGGCCAAAAGTCGCCGATTTCACGGGAGGCGACCCGCGATCGCCCTGATCTGCCCGCCACGCCAACGCCACCAGCGTCGCCCCTACGACACGGTGCTCCGATGCGCCGGACCGGAAGCGGGCGACTAGGTGTTACGTAAGCATTTCTAGCAAGCCGCGGCGACATTGTCTGCCCGGCGGAGTTATCGAATTCCC
>JASHRR010000731.1 GCA_030037185.1 Xanthobacteraceae bacterium
CCCGATACGACAGCTGCTCTTGATCGCGCTCAGCAAGAGCAGCTTATGGAATGTCGCTTGCCGTCGCCGCGGTTTGCCAAAGAGTCAACGAGCTCGCTGCTCGGTTCGCCCCGGCCAGCAGCAGATGACGCTCGAATTCACAAGCTGCGGGCGACTGGGCGAGATGCTCTCGAGAAGATTTCATCCTCCGTCGCAACCAGCCGCTGCTCCTGTTTTAAGTGCCTCCGCAGGCGCAGATGCGTTGACCGCCAAAGAGGCAAGTGGCGGGCGAGGACCCGCCAGCCTTATACGACGCGCATCGCGTGAGCCCGCCGACGACGGCGGCTCCGGTCTCGCTGGATCACGGCGCAGGCCGCGAGTGAAACTGCCCTCGGCGAAGCAGCTACCAGACATCAACGCTGCCTAGCTTTGAGTAGGTTCTGGAAAGCGGCGTTGCTAGCCGGTTCCAACACATCGATCGGCAGGCGATAGCGCTTATGGATCGCCAAGCGAGTGTCGCAAGGCGTCCGGCTGCGCCGGCCGGCCCGTCGAGATCCGCGGCCCCCCCGGGTGGAACCGGGCCGAAGGCGACGCCCAGCGGATTGCCATCGAATGCCAGCACAGAGAGCGGCGAGCAGTGGTTGAGCGGCACCAGTCTATCGGGCCGCAGACCGGGTGGGTCGGACGAAGTGGTTATGTGGCGCGACATGGGTTTGGTTTTTTACCGCGGCACCACTTGGCGCCGGTCGGCGGACGGCCGCAATTCGACCATCGACAGGCTCAACGCCCGCGCGCCCGCGAACAAGCTTGCGGGAACCTAAACCGGGGCTGGCGATTTTTCACCAAATGAGTGAACCATGGCTCAACGGATCGAAAACCACGGTATCGTCGGCAATCTTCGAACGGCCGCTCTGATCGGCCTGGATGGCGCGGTCAACTTCTTGTGCTGGCCACAGTTTGACAGTCCGAGCATATTTGCCTCGCTGTTGGACGACGAGCGCGGCGGCTGCTTTGAATTGATCCCGGTCCTGGACCATGCAAGACACCGGCAGCTTTACCTGCCGGATACCAATGTTCTGCTCACCCGCTTTTTGTCGGCTGGCGGTGTGGCCGAAATCTCAGACTTTATGACCATTCAAGATCCGGACGCCCGCTCGCGACTTGTCCGCCGCGTCAAGGCGGTGCACGGCACTATACGCTTCCGCATGCGCTGCATGCCGCGTTTCGACTACGCAAGGGTAGACCCCAAGGTCTGCGAACAGGAGGCTACGGTCATCTTCACCGGCGGTGACAACTTGACTTTGCGGCTCCGCGCGAGCGTGCCGCTACATCTCAGCAATCGCGCGGCACTGGCAGAATTCGAGCTGGCTGCTGGTGATACCGCCTCCTTCATCCTGGAGGACGCACCGCCCGGCGGGGACAGCATCTCGGCCGATCCGGGATATGTCAGCGCCGCATTCAAGGAAACGGCCGACTACTGGCGTCGTTGGGTGCGGCGTTCAAGCTACCGCGGCCGCTGGCGTGAAACAGTCACGCGCTCCGCTCTTGCCTTGAAGCTGCTGACCTCGTGTGAGCACGGCTCGATAATCGCGGCGCTAACCTTCGGACTGCCCGAGGAAATCGGCGGGATGCGAAACTGGGACTACCGCTACACCTGGCTGCGCGATGCCGCCTTCACCGTTTACGCTTTTCTGCGCCTCGGGCATACGGAGGAGGCGAACGCGTTCGTGCGCTGGCTCGGCGAACGAGGAAGCCGATGCGGTGCGGACGGCACGCTGAACCTGATGTATACGGTGGACGGGCGCGGGGTACTTGCGGAAGCAGAACTGCCGCACCTTCGCGGTTATCGTGGGTCGGTGCCGGTGCGGATAGGTAACGCAGCGCTAAAGCAGCTGCAGCTCGACATCTACGGCGAGCTGATGGACGCACTGTACCTTTCGGACAAGTACGGTGAGCAGGTGTCCTGGCAGACTTGGCAAGGCATCACGCGTTCGATGAAGTGGCTGGCGCACAATTGGCAGCGGGCCGATGAAGGGATCTGGGAGGTGCGCGGCGGTCGGCAAGAGTTCCTGTATTCCCGACTGATGTGCTGGGTTGCATTCGATCGCGCCATCCGCCTCGCCCGCAAACGGGGCCTGCCCGCACCCCTGGTGGATTGGGTCGAAACGCGCAATGCAATCTACCAGGACATCCACACGGAATTTTGGGATTCCAGTCAGGGCGCGTTTGTGCAGAGCAAGGGAAGCACGGCCCTGGATGCATCCTGCCTGCTGATGCCACTCGTGCGTTTCGTCAGCCCGACGGACCCGCGCTGGCTGTCGACGTTGAGGGCAGTCGGTGGTCGGCTGCTGGATGATAGCCTCGTCTACCGCTATTCCAGTGACGCAAGGGTCGACGGACTGCTGGGAGGCGAAGGCACCTTCAACATATGCACCTTCTGGTACGTCGAGTGTCTTGCCCGTGCCGGCGACGTCAAGCAGGCACGGTTCCTTTTTGAAAAGATGCTAGGCTATGCCAACCATGTCGGCCTCTTTTCCGAGGAGCTCGGTCCGGCCGGCGAGCACCTAGGCAATTTCCCGCAAGCCTTCACGCATCTCGCTCTCATCAGCGCGGCCTATTACTTGGACCGAGCCCTGTCAGATCAGGATGGGCACGGTTAACTAAGGCCTTCGATCACTTTCATGTCGGCGAGGATTCGTTGGTCGGATCGACCGAGCCAGTGTCGACTCGTCTGTGATCTTGCCTCCGGCGGTCGCCGCTGATTGCAAAAGCGTGTTCGACGGGTCCTGCTCTGCGCCGGTCAACCGCGCCGGTGCGAGCAATCACCCGAACAGGCTCAGCAGCAGGCGAGTGCGAAAGACGTGGCGCGCACCATCGCACCTCGAAATTCGACCGGGCTTGCCGCACGTTTGCGCCATTGACGGACGCTAACGGAGTTTGCCGGGCTCGACCGACGCATATGTCGGCAGCCATCCGCCGGGCGACATCAAGTCCGGCCGGTCGGGCCGCCGCGACGCCCGGCCGGAAAGCTGAAAGATCTCGCCACGGTAAGCCCATACGCGCAGATCAGCCCAGACGCGTTCTCCGGCGATTTCCACGCCGTGCTTCGCGATCCTTCTCTGCGCCACATAGCCCTCGCCATGCCTCACCAGGCGGCGTAGGCGCGCCCGCCCCACCACGGCGGTGTCGAGGAGCCCGCGCCCGGCGTATCCATGCAAGGGTTTGAACACCAATTCCTGCTTTCTTTCCGCCAACTCTTCCAAATTCTCACTGCAGACCAGATGCGTCTCGGGCACATGATCGCTCAAGGTTTGTCGTTCACTCGGTGCTATCTTAAGCTCGTTGTCCCAATCCGGCAGCGACAGCCATTCCAAGAGCCGCTTGTCGCTGCGCGTCGCATAGCTGAAGGGATTCGGTGCGACATAGACGCTGCCCGCCTGGTAGGCCATCCGCAAGGCGGAGAAATGCTCGGATTGCCAGAAGAAATCGGTCGAGCGGTTGACGATGAAAGTCACCGCCTGTCCCTTGGCCAGCAGCCGCCGCCCATCCCAGCAAAGCTCAGCGGGACATGCCAATTCGGCGCGCCCGCGCCCGCCCAACAGATCACGGAGCAGGTCGAGCTCTCTGCGAAATTTTCCCCGTTGCAAAGACTCGCGATCATCGAGGATGAGAAACAGCAAATCTTCCGGGCGTTCTACGAAGAATGCCTTTGCCTCTTGCTCCGCGAACTCCGCGATACGCTGTTTGAACGTGGGCAGATTGGCAGGCGGTGCTATGTCTTTATCCTGCGCCAGTCCTGCCGTCTCGTAGTACCGGGCATTGATGATCGCAGCAAATATAAAACCCGACCCATTGTCGTTGAACTCGATCAGCTGCCACCTGTCACCGGGGGGAAGATGAAAATCCCATGCACTGAAAAAGCAAACCTCCGGCCGTCTGAGTTGGGCGACCGGCGGGGCCGCCGACAGGGCCGCTGCCTGCCAGGCGCCCCGGGTGGTGACGCGATCGAAGGCACGAATGAAATCGGATATTTCGGCGAGCACGGCGCCGCGGACAAGCTGATGCCGCGGTACCACGGAGAATTCCCCCGGCGCCGGCATCCCGGCTGCCAGCAGGTCGGCGTAGAAATGCTCAGGTAACCTCGCGTTAAGTCTCAAGCTCATTCTCGCAGCCTGGTCGCAGCGCCGCCGGGCTTGACGGCGCCGCGGCAGCGCTCGCGCGGCGCTACCTTGGTGAATCAAATGAGACGCTTGCGGTCGAGTTCCTGAAGCCTCAAGTCTCTTTTGGTCTTCGCTCCCGGAGAGTCGGGCGCAAGCAGCCTCAGCGGACGCGAACCGAAAGAGCTGCAGACATCCGCGCGAGCCCTTGGTCGGCGCCCTTCCTCGCCGGCAGGACCGCCGTTCACCCACGGGTAGAGCAAGCCCGACGCCGGTGATGTCCACAAACCCCAGGTGACAAGTCCCCCACCGAGGACCCGCTTTCCCCGGGGAGAGAGGTAAAAGATGCGTTATCCTCTCAAGGGCAAGTTCGCGCGCCGGTGCCGCGTCGCCGATTTGGATTTGCACCGGGTGATGTGTGTTCCCAGGCTCGCGTTAAGGAGCCGCTCCTGCTAGAAATGCTCGACCACGCGCTGCTGACAAAAAAGAGGGAGGTTGTCATGAGGTTGCGCAGTTTTGCATTGATCGCGGGGCTTTGCACTGCGCCGTGTCTTACGGCACAGGCGCAACCCGTGACGCCGAACTATCCCGTGGTGCAAGGGAGCGCCTACAAGTTCGAGCAGATCGCCGATGGCGTCTATTATGCGACGGTAACCAGGCCCGGACTCGGCAGCAACAACGTCGTCGTCGTCAACGATACGGATGTTCTGATCGTAGATGCCGGCACCTCGCCGGCGGCGGCCCGGGCCTTCGTCGAAGATATCAGGAAGCTCACTGACAAGCCGATACGATACGTCGTCAACACGCATTGGCATTACGATCATACGGCCGGCAACCAGATTTTCGGGCCGGAGGTGCAGATCATCGCGACCGATTATCTCTATCAAATGCTTTCAACCGTCGACGTGCTTCATCGCGAGCCGTTCTTGACGTCACAGGTGACCGCGTTATCGGCGCGGATCGACACCCTGAACAAGCAGATCGCGGCGGAGGGAAATGCGCAGCAGAAGGCGGCGCTGCAGCAGGATCTGGCCGACGCCCAGCGCCTTCAGCAAAACAACAGCGAGATCAAGGTAACGCCGCCGACCATCCATTTTTCCACCAAGATGGTACTCAATAGGGGCGGTCGGGAGATCGACCTGCTGTTCTTGGGCCGCGGCCACACGGGCGGCGACACGGTGGTTTATCTTCCCAAAGAGCGCATCGTCTGCACGGGCGACCTGATGGAAAGCCGGCTCGCTTACATGGGCGACGCCTTCTTCAGCGAGTGGGTCACCACACTGGAAGAGCTGAAGAAACTCGACTTTGGGGTCGATCTGCCGGGGCATGGCGTGCCCTTCACCAACAAGAGCCTGATCACGGCTTACCAGGCTTATTTGACCGATCTGATCAACCAGGTGACCAAGCTCAAGACCCAAGGCGTTTCGCCAGATGACGCCGCAAAGCGCGTCGATCTGACCGCGCACGCCAAGGACTTTCCGCAAATCACCGGACCCGGCGCCGACATCCGCGGCGTTCGCCGCATGTATGTGTGGCTGGATGAGCAGGGTGGGGCAAGGTGATCTGTGGCTTGGAAACAGGCTTAGAACGAAAGGACAATCACAACTGAAATGCTGCTCATCCTCGGCGACGGCGGGTGCCGCATCGCAAGCCCGCCGGCACACAGCGACTAATATTGCGAGCAGCGCTATCGAGGGCTAATCAAAAAAGCCGGGGGTTCTTGGGCTAAAATCCCACCGCCAATGGTGCTTTCAAACCTTATCGTTGGAAATCCTCCTTGGTGATGAAGGGCGAAGTCGTTACCCACCAGTTTGACTGCGCGGTGGTGGGATCGGCAGCTAGCGCCTTGACCGCGCCCGCGTTTGTCGCGGCGTCGAGCGCGTTTTGCAGCTCCTGTGGATGGCTGCCCTCGGTTTCCCAGATCACCAGGTATTTGGTGAAGGCGAGAGGCGACGGGGCGGCGTTCGCAGGGGGCGTAGCGAAGCGAAACGGCTGTGCCGCCATCCAGCCCGGCAATGCCAGCACTTCGATAACGCGCTTCGAAAGCGCCGCTTCGAAAGCGCTATCGCTGACGCCGGCCACCGGCTCGACGAAATCAAGCATGACGAAGCGGTTGGGCCGCGGCGTCTTGGTATCGGCGTAGTCGGGAATGAAAGGCTTTCTTCCGTCCGGGCGGGTCATGCGTGCGCCGATGACTTGGTAGGTCGCGCGGACCGGGCCGTCAGGCGAGTAGTCGAATCCTGGGATGAGCCGGCTCTTGCCTCCGGCGATCGCGGCGTTGGCGTCGCTTCGCAGCTTGTTGAGATCGGTGCCTTGTTGATCCCAGATGATCAGATTGCCGCGCCGGTAGAGCGGGTGGGTGCTGCGCGGCAGGACGTCAGGCACCAGTCGGAAACGCTGTGCTCCGGTCCAGCCAGGCAGCTGGACGAGATCGCCCATGTGCATGTTCTGGTAGCCGTCATTGAAATCAAATTCCCTACCCGGCAGGGGATCGGACATCACCAGATACACATAGCGGTTCTGACCTGGGGGGGGCTCACGCGTGCCTGGCTGGCCGATCGACCATTGCGCGATCGCAGCGGTCGTGAGTGTCAACGCCACCGGCAGGCTGGCGAAGCAATGCCTGAAAATCCGGTTCATGCCGATCTCCTTTCTCTGGAAGCAACGGATGCCAGATCGTCATGATAATAAACCGAAAGGCCGGGCAACGCTGCAATGATGGGCAGATGTCCTCGCGTCATCGGAAACTCCGTGTGAAAGTAGACGTAGCCGGCCGGGCAGCCTTGGTCGCGCGGAGCCGCTGCGGTGGCAGAAAGCGGCAGAGCTGTGGCCATCAGCCGCGAGGCGTGATAGCCAAGTGCTGGCAAGGACGGTGATGAAAGAAGCACTGCCAAGCACATCGGGAATGCGCAACCTGCTTGTCAGCCTGTGAATTGTGCGTTGAGAGCCGACGATGTCTTACCTGCCCCTGATTGCCGAAACTGTGACGTTCGTTGGCCACGCTGGCGACAGCGCAGAGGCCTACTACGCTTGCCCAACGCGTGACCGCAAATGTCCGGGGGTGGTCGTCATCCATCACCTGCCGGGCTGGGACGAGTGGATCACCGAGGTGGTTCGCAAATTCGCCCATCACGGCTATGCAGCGATCTCCCCCCATCTGTACTTCCGCAATGGTCCGGGCAGTCCAGATGACGTGGGTGCGAGGGTGCGGGCCGCGGGTGGAGTAGCGGACGATCAGGTGGTGGGGGATGTCGCCGGCGCGATGGCGTTTCTGCGCACGCAACTCAACAGCTCGGGCAGGGTCGGCATCATCGGGTTCTGCTCAGGTGGTCGCCACGCCTATCTTTGTGCCTGTCGGCTCCCCGGCGTCGACGCCGTCATCGACTGCTGGGGTGGCAATGTTATCGTCGACGACAACAGCCAGCTCAACGCCAAGCGACCTGTGGCTCCCATCGATCTCAGCGAGGGCCTTCGCTGTCCGATCCTTGGGCTGTTTGGCAACGACGACGAGAACCCCAATGCGGATCAGGTCAACCGCACTGAGGCGGTGCTCAAGCGTCTTGGCAAAGCTTATGCGTTTCATCGCTACGACGGCGCCGGTCACGCCTTTTTCAACACGTCACGCAACTCCTACCGCGCCGAACAGGCCGCCGACGGCTGGTCCAAGGTATTTGCGTTCCTGCGCAGCCAGCTCGGCGGGTGAGTGGCCTACATTGCAAGCCGCGACAGCCAGGGAGAAAACCAATGTGCTCTTACATTGTCGAGAAAACCGCTATTGAGGGCAGCGCCAAGGGGCCGAACGGCTGGATGCGGGTCGACACGGCGAACGTCTATTTCGATCACCCCTACCACGCGCCTTTTTCCCATGTGCTCGCGATCGACTTCGTCTGCGAGGCCAACGGCGCAGCTGAGCGCGTTGCGGTTGAATTGAGCGCCAATGCTGCTCGCGCCTTGGTCAGCACCATCCTGGCGGCGCTCGCAACCGGCGAAGCCGCCCACGCAGGGTGAAGCTCCTTTGCGACGGGCACCGCCGACGACGGCGAACGTCACCTGTCGCGTGCTGCTGGCAAGCGCTGCTGTCGGGACGCTCGCGCTGGCAAAGCCGGAAATTTCAGCGGCCGCCTCAACAACGTGTTGGCGACCAAAGGGGATTTTTCGGCTGGTCGAGCAAATGCGAACCGTTCCTGCTCGGTACGAGGCAGGAACCATTTGCTGTTAGACTGCCCACTTAAAGTGGGCGGGAGATTCGCTGGGAGGTCCGGTAAGTGCCTATGACCGAGAATGCGAGCTCTTCTGAGGCTATTCGTCGGAAGCTGCGAGGTCTTAGGGCCGTGCTGCTGGACCCGGCCGCAACCGGACCCGAGAGAGCCAATGCGGAAGCGCTCAAGGTCCGCCTGGAAAAGCAGCTCACGGAGGAAGCAACACCTGAGGGGAAATGGGCGGACATGGTGTTTCGGTTGGGGCGGCGGGTGAAAGAGATGACATCCCAGCCCTCTCCGAAGGGCGACTGGACGGATCATGCCTTCCGACTTGGCAGAATGCTGCGTAGTTTTAAAAGATAGGGGTCTGTCAGCAAGCCAGCAGATCGCTTTGGTCCAGGTGTGTGCTTTCACGGTGAGTTTCGCAGGACAAGCACGACCTGGCGTGCGCGCGAAGAAACCGGCGCGAATGACGCCAGCTGTGTCAAAACGCTGCGTCTGGTATGATTACGGTAGCCCAACAATCCGCATCGAGTGCGGGCCGCCCTCGATGCGGCTGGCGTTTCAGCCTGGTTTCGCCCGGATCAGCGTCGAGCCGCCGAAAATACCGACGCAAATCGCAATGGCGTCTACGAAAAAATCGCTGAGGCGTGCATGTCGACCGGGAACCGCCAGCTGAGCAAACTCGATGCCGGCGCAAAATATCACGGCGATGACACCCGCCAGCCACTGGTGGCCGCAATAGGCGATCCCGAAGGCAACCCCGTCCAAAAGAAATATGCCGGCATGTTCGATCTTATGGGGCATAAATGTGCTCGGTCGGACGCTGGGCGGAACCAGCGAAAGAACAATGATAGCCGCCAGAGTGAGCCACGCCGTTGCGCGACCGACAGTTCGCATCATCACACGACCCCGATCTCTAGATTTTGCTCGCGCCGTCTCCAAATGCGGTTGCCTCCTCAAGAAGCCGCATTACACTTTTGCCTCGTCGATTCCTGGTGGTGTCGCACATGGCCGCCAACCCTCCCCTTCTGGACGCGGGTCTTCATCAAAAAAGGCGCCGGTATTTCGCCCACGCTTCCAGAACCAGGAGGCCGCTGGCGCGCAAATCCATATCACGACTCACGCCGCCCGCAGCAGGCTTGCAACCGAGACATCCTCGTCGATCTCGGGCCAATGAATGCCTCTTCCACGCCCGATGAATCGCCAATTCCGTCGCTGCGGGTCGGTGGCCTCCAGCACGCGGGGAAACCACGCCAGCGGCGCCGATAGCTCGCGACCGTCGGCGAGAATGACGGTCAGCCGTTCATCACTGACCATCACGTCGACGGCGGTCGCATCAACCTTGATGGCCGAAATGGGCATTCCACGCCTCGGTGAAAGTTGGGCGATACTTGATCAGGAGCGCCCGCAAACGGTTGATTTCATGCGCACGAAAGCCATGCGACTGCGCAAGACTGACCGGCTCCAGCCAAAACTTAGCGACGTTGTCGCCGTGCTCAACATAGATGTGCGCAGGTTCGGCTCCCTCAAGGCCATAAAAGAAGAACCGAAAGTCGGAGACTCGCAACACGGTCGGCATGGTGTTGCCTCAAAACATACGATGTTAAGCGCTGCGTATCAACTTCCGTGCCTCCGCTCAAATCGAATGCTCCTCCACGGCCATGGCAATCACCCGCCGCGCTGTCTGCTGTCAACATCTCCTCAATCAGTCTGTTGGTGCTCGGCGTGCCGCACAGCACGCCAGGCATGGCGGGGAATACGAAGCGGGTAATGGCGAGGCTGGCGGCCATGCTGCCTGCACGGGGCGTGGACACCGTCATCAGGGATCAGGCATCGCGGCTCTCGCGGCTCTCGCGGCTCAAGATGTCCGTACAGACTGACCTGGCCTGCCGAGCTGAGCAAACAATTTACCTTGACCCAGCCCGGGGCATCAGGTCGTCGCCAGCGGGCAACCTGCAAACCGCCGCGGCCGTCCAACGCGCAGGCGGCGGCCCTCGCCGCACCGCCAAGCTCTGCGCTGCCGACAAAGGACAGCTCTGCGCGCCGAGCCCGCCGGCCGGTACATGGTGGTTCACCCTGGCGGCGGCCCTTGCTGCCGGATCCCGCTGCGGCACTTTGCTTTGCGGCGGGGCGCCAATCCGGCCTTTTGCGCCGTCGGGCGATTCGGCGCAACGGTCAGGCGCGACGCGGCCATGCTCACGCCTCCACCACGCCCGGCCTGTCGTTCTCAACCGCGAGGGTCTTCAGCGTAGAGACACTCGCTTTCGGGTCGGCGACATCGGAAACAGTGCGAAGCCGCGCCGTCATCTGCTTGGCGTTGACATCGACACTGACGTATCCGCGCTTGCGGCTCTCGAAGAACCGGACATGCGGATTGTCGGGCAGTTGCGCCGCAACGATGTCATAGGGCGGCCCGGCCGACGATATTGAGGTGCCGACGAATTCGGTCGCGATCACGGGCGATTTCGGATCGTCGAAATCGGCCTTGAGGTCGTTCGCGAAAAAGGCGTGAATGTCGCCGCCAATGACCACCGGATTCGACACCCGGGTCTGGGCGATGCGCCGCAACAGCCGCCGGCGGCTCGCCGGAAAGCCGTCCCAATCGTCGGTCCAGAAACCGAAATCGCCGTTAGGCATCTTCTGCCGCAACTGCGCCATCAGCACGTCCTGGGCGATCACGTTCCACTTCGCCTTGGAACGGGCAAGCGTGAGGCCGAGCCAGCTTTCCTGGGCAAGTCCGAGCATCGAGCGGCCCTGTTCGCGCCGTTCCGCGCATCCGGCGTCGGACTCCAAGTGACCGCGCAGCCGGTCCGGCGGCGCATAGCAGGCTGGGCGGGAACGATATTGCCGGCCGTCAAGCATCGAGATTTCGAGCAGATCACCGAAGGTGAAGCGGTCGTACACGCGCATCACCGGGCCGTCAGGACGCGACAGGATCGGCCGTACCGGCATATGCTCGTAGAAGGCCTGGTAGGCAGCAGCGCGCCGGCGCAGGAAAAGGTCCGGATCGTCGTTGAACTGCGACCATCTGTCCGCGTAGTCATTGGCGACCTCGTGGTCATCCCAGGTGACGAGCGCCGTCGCCTGGGCGTGCAACCGCTGCAGGTCGGCGTCGAGCCGGTACTGGGCGTAACGGTTGCGGTAGGTCGGCAGCGTCGAAGCCTCGATACCGTCGCTGTGACGGCGAACGGTCGGGCGGGTCTCCTCGACATACTCATAGAGATAGTCGCCGAGAAACAGCACCAGGTCGGGGTTCTCATCGGCAAGATGGCGGTAGGCAGCAAAATAACCGTGCTCGTAGTTGGCGCAGGATACGAAACCGAACCGCACGCGTTCGACCGGCGCTCCGGCCGCAGGCGCCGTCATGGCCCGCCCCACCCGGCTCACCGCATCCCCGCTCAGGAACCGG
>JASHRR010000732.1 GCA_030037185.1 Xanthobacteraceae bacterium
TCTGAGCGCCGCAATAGGACTGATAGGTCGAGATGCCCATCTTGGACATCACCTTGTAGAGTCCTTTGTCGATCGATTTGATGTAGCGCTTGACGATCTCCTTGTCCTCAAGCTTGTGCGGCAGCTCGTTTTTCATGGCGACCAGCGTCTCGAAGGCGAGATACGGATTGATCGCCTCCGCCCCGTAACCGGCGAGACAACAAAAGTGATGCACCTCGCGCGGTTCGCCGGACTCCACGACCAGACCCACCGAGGTGCGAAGGCCTTGGCGGATCAGGTGATGATGAACGGCGGCGCAGGAGAGCAGGGAGGGAATCGGAATGCGGTCGGAGCCGGCATTGCGATCCGACAGAATGATGATGTTGATGCCGTCTCGAACCGCCTTTTCGGCCTCTTCGCACAGGTCGGCGAGTGCCGGTGCGAGTCCCGCCGCGCCATGATCGGCCGGCCAGATGGCATCGAGCGTGAGCGACTTAAAATGGGAATCGCTGACCTCGGAAATCGACCGGATCTTTTCCAAGTCGTCATTGGTCAGGATGGGCTGGCGCACCTCGAGGCGTTTGGTGGTCGAAAGGCCGTGGAGATCGAACAGGTTCGGGCGCGGCCCGATGATTGAGACCAGGCTCATGACGATCTCTTCGCGGATCGGATCGATCGGCGGATTCGTCACCTGCGCGAAGTTCTGCTTGAAATAGGTGAACAGGAGCTTTGGCCGGTCCGACAGCGCCGAGATCGGCGTGTCGTTACCCATCGAGCCGACCGCTTCTTCCCCGGTTGCGCCCATCGGCGACATCAGGATCTTGAGGTCTTCCTCGGTGTATCCGAAAGCCTGCTGTCTGTCCAAAAGCGTGAGGTTGGGTAGAGGCGGTCTCCTCGCAGCGCGCGGCAGGTCTTCCAGGATGAGCTGGGTATTGCGCAGCCATTCCTCGTAGGGATGACCGCCGGCGAGTTTCGCCTTGATCTCTTCATCTGGAATGAGGCGGCCTTCCTCCAGGTCAACCAGCAGCATCTTGCCCGGCTGCAGGCGCCATTTGGTGACGACGTCTTCTTGCGGAATCGGCAACACGCCCATCTCGGAGGCCATTATGATGCGGTCGTCTCGCGTCACCAGGTACCGCGCTGGGCGCAGACCGTTGCGGTCGAGCGTGGCGCCGATCCGGCGGCCGTCGGTGAAAGCGATGGCGGCCGGCCCGTCCCACGGTTCCATCAATGCGGCGTTGTATTCGTAAAAGGCGCGCCGCTCGTCATCCATCAGGGAATTGGCGGCCCAGGCCTCCGGAATCATCATCATCACCGCATGGGCGAGCGGATAACCGCCCTGCACCAGGAACTCGAGCGCATTGTCGAAGCAGGCGGTGTCGGACTGGCCTTCATAGGAGATCGGCCACAGCTTATGAATGTCGTCGCCGTAAAGCGGCGATCGGGCCGACGATTGCCGCGCCGCCATCCAGTTGAGATTGCCACGCAACGTGTTGATCTCGCCGTTGTGGGCAATCATGCGGTAGGGATGGGCGAGCGACCAGGCCGGGAAGGTGTTGGTGGAAAACCGTTGGTGCACGAGCGCAAGCGCGCTCTCGAAATCGGGGTCGCGCAGATCGGGATAGTAGCGGCCGAGCTGATCGGCCAGGAACATGCCCTTGTAGATCAGGGTGCGGCTCGAAATCGAAACCGGATAGTAGTGGGCATAGCGCCGCTCGCGCATCTTGTAGAGCCGGCCCGAAATGGTCTTGCGCAGAAGGTAAAGCCGCCGCTCGAATTCATCGGCATCGAGCCGGCGATCGCCTTTGCCGATCAGAACCTGCTGGTGGAAAGGTTCGGTCGGCTTCACCGACTGCCCAAGACAAGAATTGTCGTTTGGCACATCGCGCCAGCCGATAAGCCGCATTTCCTCGCGCGCGATCTCTTCCGCAAAGACGTCCTTGATCTCTTGGCGCCAAGCTTGTTCATGCGGCATGAACAGCACGCCGACCGCATAATCGCCCGCAGGCGGCACAGCCAGGCCGAGTTCGGCTGCGGTCTTGGCAAAGAACTTGTGAGGGATCTGAACCAGAATGCCGGCGCCGTCGCCGGCGCGCGGATCGGCGCCCACTGCGCCGCGATGCTCGAGGTTCAACAAAATGGTCAGCGCATCCGCAACGATCTTGTGGGAGCGGCGCCCTTTGATATCCGCGATGAAGCCAACGCCGCATGAGCCCTTGCCGCGGGTGGCGTCATAAAGGCCTCGTGGCGCCGCAACGCCATCGCCCGCCTGGATATCGCCTCCTTCCACGACGCCTCGATTGCGGCACGCCTGGTGATGGGTCCGATCCCCAACCGACGGCGCCGGCAGGACTTGCCGTTGAAACGAGGTTGTCACGGTCATCGTCGCCTCCTCGCCGGCGGCTTCAGCCGGCCGGCACACCCTCTCCCCCTTCGCCCGGAGTCAGCGCTGCGGCCCGAAGGCCCAACTATGTCAAGCAGGCAGCCTTCTCGCCAGCCGATTTTTGGCGCAAACAGACCGCCTTTTCGGCTGTCGCCATGCGCTGGCGGCAATCTCCCCGCACGGCGGACCTCCTGTGCCACGCCACGTCCGCCCAAAGTGAGACAGCATTGCTGTCCTAACTTAGATGCCAAAATTCTGGCAGGGATTCAAGGCGCTGCCCAGCAAATTTCGAGCCTCTCCGGCTTATTTTTGTGTTTGCCGGTGCCATGCCATATGGGCTTGGCTGCGGCGCAGCTCAACTCAAAAGAACCGACCAGGAAACACTGCACATGGAATTTGCAAGCGACAACGCCGCCGGAGTGGCGCCTGCCGTTTTCGACGCCCTCATCCGCGCCAACGCGGGATTTGCTATTGCGTACGGAGACGACGCCCTGACCAGACGGGTCGAGCACGCCTTCTCGGAATTGTTCGAGCGAGAGGTCGCGGTATTTCTGGTCAGCACCGGCACGGCGGCCAACGCACTGGCTCTTGCGCATCTGTCGCCGCCCTGGGGGGCCGTGCTATGCCACACCGAGGCTCATGCCATTGTCCACGAATGCGGCGCACCGGAGTTTTACGGCGGCGGATTGCGGCTGCTCGGGATCGAGGGCGAAGGCGGCAAGCTGCGACCCGCTGCCATCGCGGCGGCGCTCGAGCGGCAGTTCGGGCTTCGCCCGCACCAAATGCTGCCCGCCGCGCTGTCGCTCACGCAGGCGAGCGAATGCGGCACAGTGTACAGGACCGATGAAATCGCAGCCTTGGCGGCGCTGGCACATGAACGCGGCCTGGCGGTGCACATGGACGGCGCGCGGTTTGCAAACGCGGTTGCGCGGCTTGGCGCGACCCCGGCCGAGGTGACTTGGCGTGCGGGCGTCGACGTCTTGTCCTTCGGCGCCACCAAAGGCGGCGCGCTCGCCGCCGAAGCTGTTGTGTTGTTTGATCCGGCGCGCGCCGAGGCGATGGCGGAGCGCCGCAAGCGCGGCGGCCACCTTGCCTCCAAGCACCGTTTCATCGCCGCCCAGCTCGAAGCCTTCCTGGCCGACGAGGAGTGGCTCAAGCTCGCAGCCCACGCCAATCGCATGGCCGACCGTCTTGCGACGCATCTCGCCAGCCTGCAGCTGCCGCCGGTGTGGCCGGTCGAGGCCAACATGGTGTTCGTACGGCTGCCTCAGGCCTTGCACGAACGCCTGCAGGCTGCTGGCGCAAGCTATTATGTGATCCATACCCACAATTCAGATCCCGCCGCCGTGCCGTCCGGCTACGTCTTGGTTCGCTTGGTGACATCTTTCGGCACGACGGAATCGAGCGTCGATAAGTTCATCTCCCTCGTAAAATCGACGTTGTGAATGCCCAAGGTCCGCCTCAATCGAGCGCTCCGATGGAGTCGGACGACGCGTCTTGAGTCTCGCCGTCAACCACCGCCTCCCGAAGGAGGCAGCCTGGGAGCAGGTTGGAGGGGCGCCGTGGGGGCGACCCCTTGCGGGTCGCTTCCTTTGTGCCCGCCCGGTGCGCCCATGCGTCCACCCGGCAGGGGGCGACCACAAGGTCGCTCCACTATCATCGTTAGAAGGGAGCAAAATGAGAAGGATACGTGCTCTGGGGTCGGCGCTCGTCGCCCTCGTTGCGGTAGCGGCGGCATTGCTGCCGTCGAACGGCGCGGCGCAGGACATCAGCCGGACGGTTGCCGGCGGGTGGACGCGAACGCTCGCGCCCTCGCAAATCATAGTCGAGGCGCGGCGGGCGGGATTTGAGCCGATCGGCCGTCCCGTCCAGCGCGGCCCGGTCTACGTTCAGGTCGCTCGCGATGGCGACGACATCGATGTGAAGCTGACCATCGATGCGCATAGCGGCCGCCTGTTATGGATAGCCGACATCAGCGGCGCGCGTTACGGCGGCTACTATCCTGCGTGGCCGCGCCGGGTCCGTCCACCGGTGCCGCCGGCCGAGATACCGAACATCGGACCGGACAGGAACAATTTCAGACCGGACGGGACCGCTACGACGGTGGGGCCCTCGCCGCCGTTGCCGCGCACCCGCCCGGGCGAACTCACCAGCGCGGTGGCGCCGGCCCAAGCGGCCGCTCCCGTCAACCCGGACGTTGCGCCGGCCGCAAAGCCGCCCCCGGTGACGATGGTGCCGGTCGCCCCGCTGGAGTGATTGACAAAAAAGCGCCCCGGTCATGACCGGGGCGCTGACGTATTGAAGGCCTGAGGCCGATCAGGCTGCAACCTTGGTGTCGATGGCCTGGCCGTTGTTGGTCGCGTTGATGCGAATGTTGCGCGGCTTCATGGCTTCCGGCAGCTCGCGCACCAGGTCGATGTGCAACAGACCGTGCTGCAATCTCGCGGCTTTCACCTCAACAAAATCGGCAAGCCGGAACATGCGCTCGAACGACCGTGCGGCAATGCCCTGATGGAGCAGCTCCGACCCGCGGGCATTAGCTTCGCGAGCCTTTTGGCCCCTCACGGTCAGGGTGTTTTCTTTTGCTTCGATGGTAAGCTCGGATTCGGAAAATCCGGCAACTGCGAGGGTAACGCGGTATGAATTCTCAGCGGTCCGCTCGATATTGTAGGGCGGATAAGCGCTTCCACTCTCGAAACCCGTAGTTTTGTCGAGCATCGAGAACAGCCGGTCAAAGCCGACAGTGGAACGATAAAGCGGTGAAAGATCGAATGTACGCATGGCATATCCTCCTTTGAAGCGACATGCGGGTCTGCCTGTTGGCCAGACCGGGTGAGTGCAGCCGAATGGCCTGCACGGATGCTATATGGGAGCGGGTGCTGCTGGCTTCAAGGTTCCAAACAGCGACGACTGTGAGCAACAGGTTCCCTCACATTTGTAGTGAGTGCTGCAGATAATTGCGGTAAGCGATGCACGATGAAACTCGTTTCTATTCCGGCCAATCCGGTCCCCGAAGGCGCCGTCGCAGGTGTTGTCAAGACGCCCGACGGGATCTCGATCAGATTCGCGCGCTGGCCGCCGCCGCGGGATCGCAAGGGGACGGTGTGCATCTTCCAAGGACGCATCGAGTTCATCGAAAAATATTTTGAAATCGTGCGCGATCTGGTCGCGCGCGGCTTTGCCGTGGCGGCATTCGATTGGCGTGGCCAGGGCCTCTCCGATCGTATGCTGCGAGAGCCGCGCAAGGGGCACGTCTCGAGCTTTACCGAATATGACGCCGACCTTGAGACCTTCATGAGGCAGGTCGTTCTGCCCGATTGCCCGCCACCGCTGTTCGGGCTCGCAAATTCGATGGGGGCTGCGGTTCTGATCCGTGCAGTGGCCCGCGGCAATCGCTGGTTCGACCGC
>JASHRR010000733.1 GCA_030037185.1 Xanthobacteraceae bacterium
CGTTAGATACGTGGGGGATGTGAGCGCCACAGCGTTCACGTTCCCGCCCTAGCGGCGAGGTACGAGCGCCTCACCGCGTTTAAATGAGCCTCTGGTAGCGAATCCTATTTCTGAAAAATCGAAAAGGAGATTCAAAGAATACGGTCTAAAGGCCGCCGGAGACCCGAGCCGAACGAAGTGAGGCGAGGGGGACTAAATGCTCTTGCGTGCGCGCTGTATAGCGCAGGGCAGCTTGGGGCCACGGTTCGCCGTTTCCCAGGTCAATTTTCGGGTCGCGTTCCATCGGAGGGGGTATGGTTGATAGTACCCCCACCGATGATACCAAAAAGCTCGCCCCCATCGCTGACCAGCAGGCATCAAATCGGCCTTCGCATCCCGCAGACCCCCGGCCTCGACTTTGCCGGGCCAGATGGTACCAAAGATGTGCGCGAGTCCGATTAGTTCCCACTTGGTCGCAGCGTGGCAAGGGTCTGCGATGGGCGATCCAACGGCCGCTCGAAAATAATTTTGCGTGCGCATTGGAACCGGCAAAGCTGAGGAGAGTTCCGAGCACTTAAGCCACCCGGCAGCGCGGGCGGCGGAAGTTTGGTCTTGGGACATGTCCGATGAAGATTATCGGGTTCGAGGAACACTACGGGCTGCCGGCTATATACGAAGCCGCCTTAAAGGCGAACGATCCGTATGGGCTGGTTTTGGAGACATTAAAAAAAGCCGGACACTTTCCCGTCCCCGACGACCCGAAATTTGGCTTCCCGGCGGGAATCTATGATCTGGGCGAGCGGCGGATCGCTGCTATGGATGACGCCGGTATCGATGTGCAGATCCTCTCGTACGCTACGCCGAGCGCAGAGCGCCTTGAGCCGTCGCTAGCGAAGGAGCTAACCAGACAGGCGAACGACACCCTGGCGGCTGCTGTCTCTAAGCACCCGGGCCGCTTGCTCGGATTTTCCACACTACCGATGCTCGACCCCGTGGCTGCAGCCCGCGAGCTCGAGCGCACCGTGCGCGACCTGCGGTTCGTGGGCGCAATGCTAAATGGCCACGTCAACGGACGCTACCTTGACGACAAATTCTTCTGGCCGGTGTTTGAAAGCGCCGAAGCGCTCGGCGTACCCATCTACCTGCATATCCAAATCCCACCCAAGCCGGTGGTCGACGCCTATTACGGTGGGTTCGCTCCCGAAGTATCTGCGTTTCTGTCAATTGCGGGATCCGGTTGGCACATCGACAATGGGGTGCACTGCCTCCGCTTAATCCTGGGTGGTGTATTCGACCGGTTCCCTGCGCTGCAAATCATTGTGGGCCATAACCTAGAAATATTGAGTTGGATGGCGTGGCGGGCGGACTACTCTTTTCCTTTGAATAAGAATGGTGGGCTGAAACGGACCATCAAGGAATACCTTCGGGAGAACTTCTACGGTGGAATCCTCGCTGGCGAGTATGTAGGCCAAGAGCCTGGCGCGATGGACCAGAGCTGGAGTTTGGCATACCACGCCTATCTGAGCATGGTGAACACGATCGGTATCGACCGCGTCCTCTTCACCACGGACTATCCGTACGGTGACATGAAAGCCGCTCGGCAATACTTTGATCAGATGCCCATCAACATGAGCGATAAAGAGAAGATTGCGCACCTCAACGCGGAGCGCCTGCTCGGTCTCGGTCAAAATGAACGAAAGCGGGCCACAGCTCTGCGTCATTAACGTTGAATTTCTCGCGGCCTCTATTGAGGGCAGGTCACTTCGTTGTTGATCGTTTGCGAACCGCGGTAGGGCTTACAGGGTGCCGCGGGGCAAGGGTGTCGGCCTCCGCGCTCACACCTACGTCCCGTCAATGTCCCAGGCAGCCAAATGCAGCAGCATGGTCGTCCTTGATGCAGTGAACCTCGCTCGATGGTCCTTCTGCTTTCAAAGACAGGCCACACTTCCGCGGGTCGGCCACCGATAGTGCTCGTATGCTTGTCGCCGCAGCTGCATCCAGATCCATGATCAGAAAGGACCGGAACAAAAACCAGCGGCTTTCGATTATTGAATAAAGGACCGACATCGAAATTCGCACGAGGGAGATGAGTGATGCCGATTTATGGCGCTCAATCCATTCCCGAACAGGTGTCTAGTAGCGCGAAGGATCCGGAAATCGCCGAGTGGCTGAAGACGGGGCCCGTTCTTGGTGCGCACAAGCCCATTCATATCCAGCGCCGTGAGCATGACGCTTTCATCGATGCGGTGAAGCCCCCGATCGGCCAGATCGAACACCTTGGCCTCCGCGGTCCCCACGGCACAATCCCGGTTCGAGTCTATCACCCGTCCAAGGCCGGCCCTGCCAACGGCAGTGCAATCATCTATCTGCACGGGGGCGGCTTCATTGTCGGCTCATTGGATCAGTTCGAGACCGCAATGCGTCTCTTCTCTGAGGGCAGCGGCGCTCAAGTGTACTGTGTGGATTACAAGCTGGCGCCTGAGTACCAATGGCCAGTTCAAATCCAGGAAGGCGAGTTCGTCGTTCGTTGGTTGCGCGAACATGCGACCGAGCGTGGTGTTGATCCCGATCGGATCGCACTCGGCGGCGACTCCGCCGGCGGAAACATGACCTGCACGATTTCGCTTAAACTCCGCGACGAGGGTGGTCCGAAGCTGGCGCTACAAATGCCACTATACCCTGAAGCCAAGATGCCGTTTGAGACACGCGCAGGCGTCGAGAACGTCTCAGGGGGCTACGTGGACACAGCTGGCGTGCTGCAGTTCGTATGGAGCTTAGTTCCGCAAGGAGTAGATTATTCGCAACCGTACATCACGCCGATCAACGCGCCCAGCCATGCTGGGCTTCCCAGGGCGATCCTCGTGACCTGCGGCTTTGACATGCTCCGTGATGTCGGTCACGCTTACGCACAAAAGCTCGCAGCGGCGGGCAATGACATCACTTACGTACATTATCCGGAATTGCCTCACGGGTTTATCCAGATGACAGCGCATTCCACGCGCTGCCTTGAAGCAACACAGGAATTAGCCCGCCTGCTTGGCGAGGCGTTGCGTAGACCGTCGCGCCCGACCACAGACTCGCATTCGACCGGTCGTCCGCGTCGCG
>JASHRR010000734.1 GCA_030037185.1 Xanthobacteraceae bacterium
CGACCGGCAAATCTTGCAGCCGCCGCGCGCAGGGGGGCGTCAAGGCCGGCCGGCACTCTGCCCGTAAGGTACCTCCGGCGTTTCCAGGCCGCGCCTTGACGGCCCCGAGCACGGCGGCATCCTGCATAGGTCGGGATCGCAAGGCCTGAGCCACACGCGCACGATCAAATTATTTGCGAGCAGTGAGTTAGAAGCCCCCGTTATGAAACGGTGCCGCTTTGCAGTGGTGAACCTGTTCACTTCCTCGCTATCAGGTCAAAAATACAATAATTTCATTAGCTTAGATTTAACGATATTAAGTATAAAACTCCGGTGCTTTTCTCACTGTTGGCGCGCCAACCGGGTGTCGTTCTTTGACGTTCAGCGCCTTGTGCGCGAGTGCCCTATTTCCATAGGCCCGCGCGGACCGGCTATCGAGCTCAATTGCCGCCGTATAATCGGCGATCGCCAGATCGAATTCCCGCCTGGCATAGTGCGCGGTGCCTCGGTTGTTGTAGGCCGCGGCCAACTGCTTCCCAGCCAGGCCGTGGGTCTCAATTACTTCGGTGCAATTGATGATTTGTTGGTCTCGCGAACCCGCCTCTTTGCCTGTGCAGTTGTCCAAGATTTGCTGCTTTTGGGCGCAGGCGGGCCCAGCTATCAGGCCTGCAGCGAGCAATGCGCCTGCGCCGATACGGCGGAGCACAGGTGAGCGTTGATAAGACAGCATGTTTGCAATCGGAAATTTCGCCGACGAAAGGATGCGGGCTATCCCAGCCGACCGGTTCATAAAGCAGCGCCGTCGGAAGCCTTCGCGTTCCCAGCTTAATGGGAATAGGGTTGGTTGTCTTCCCCAGGGAGTATGGCGCGGCGCATGCCGCCCACTATCGAGCCCAACCATATCACTCTATTCCCGATCGAGCAGTCAGGCTGCTGGCACCGCCCACCGGCTCAGGGGCCCGGGGTGTCGGGTGATCCAGATCACGAGTTGCCATAGACAGGCCCAGGCTTGACGAAAATCGGGCACCATAAGCACAGCCGTCAATCGATGCTCATTTGTCCGAGAGCTGCCGCCAGGAACAGACCCGCGGGAACGGCCCCAATGATCCCGCCTGAGTGCGCATGCCCAGCTCCTTGTTGCTTCAATTTGTTGGCCTAAGGTCTGCCGCTAAGGGTTTTCTTTCGGTGACAACCTAAAACCTAGACGTGTTCAAAAGCAAGCCATGCAGTTTCAACGACTGAACCCTCATGAGCGGACTCGCCGTGGCCACCCAAGCGCGGCCCGGCGGATAGCCATGGCACCCAAGGCTTCGGCGACCATTACCGGCCCGGCCTCTACCCACCGGGGCTAGCAGCGTGCGTGTGCCCTGCCGCAACGATGGAGTGTAAGTGTCAGACACCCTACGATATGCGCCTTTCCGATTTGCGTCGTCACCCACTTTCAGCAACATCCCCCGCTGAGGTCGCCTGCCATGTTTGCGGCGAAGCCATATAAACTTCGATTGTGATGATCGACTTGACCGCATGCAACCTTGATCAACGCGTTGCGCGCTCTTCTGCGTGTTCAATTGGATCGGCCTGCCCAAGACAAATTGGGCAAAGGCATCCTGACTCACCGTCTCGCCTTGCCACGATTGGAAAGCCCGTGCACCAGCAGTCGGGACCAGGGCTGCAGTTAAAGTAGAGCTCACATTTTTTGCACTTCGATATCATGACTTTTCACGCTCTAGCGTTGCCTCTGAAGAGCTGACGTCATGCTTGGGCCCTTTCCAATGAGACCTTGCATTTCTGGCATGTTTTGTCCGGCGACACGCTCGGTTTCGATGCCCTCAAAAGTCATTTCGCCGTCAGTGGCCGTCATCACTGACGCAGCAGCATCGGAGGCATTCCGACGATGCCTCCGGTTCGCACTGCCTTGGATCAATGATGCTGACGTTCGTATCGCGCGACTAATGTCTCTATTCCAAGGCTACCAGACTTCTCTCCATTACCCGTCCATTTGACGTCGCAGCGGACCATCCAACCCGTTTCTTGACCGTTCGCCGACACTATGGTCCCGTCCTCGACAAGTATGCTCCCATCAGAACCCCGCGACGACCAAACGCGAATCCTGTCGTTCGCTTTCATCATAACTGTATTCAGCAAGATCTGGTCATCTGTCGTAAGCAATTGGCGAAGCGCTAACCTGAAGTAGCTCAGCCGTTGGACGTTAACGATACGATAGACCATCTGGTCGTAGTCTGGCCCGAAGTCGTTTCGAAGTTCAATGTTACCCCGAGAGGTCAACGTGAAAATTGCATATTGATTTGCTGGGCTGGGCATGGCGCTACAGTCATCTGCCCAGGTACCAAGCAAGCCGAATTCCTTGATAGCGCTGGTCGCTGATTGAGCGCCCGCCAGTGCTGACCAAAGACACGACTGCAAAAGCACGACGAAAGCGAGCCACCCCCAACACCCACGGGCTCGCGGACTTGCCACAAAACAAACGCGCATATGACCTCGCAAGCACTTCGTAGCGAGTACGAGCACAACCCTTCCCCGACCATGATCCCATACATAGCTGACACCAAGCTGACGCCGAGCTGAACGGAGACTGAATATTGAAGGCGCGCGCCCGGCAGCCAGACTTCACCTCCCATTCATTTCTTAAAGATTACTTTACTGCAGCAGGAGCGCAGAGCCATACAATGACGCCACGTTCAACCCAGTCGCCAATGAACTTAAATGGCTTGGTCACCCCAGCATCGCCCTGCTCGCGGCTCCGCCGTCGGCATATCATTCCTTGCCAGGTCCCGTGCTGAACGATGACTCCCTCGCAAGGCACGATCAAGGAGTTTCACTAGGCGGATCATATAGACCGAGAAAGACCAAGGCGTTCGCGAGCACCAAGTAACAGACCAGGGTATACCGGGAGAAGTGTCGGTTTGGGCGAGTTGCGCGAAAACGGCAGCGGCGCAGCGACTTGGATCGCGCCCAATTGGGTGTGGGCGCAGTCATTCTCGTGCGTATAGCGCAGGTGACAGCCTTTGACACCGTTGACCCGAGCTTCGACATCCGACCACTGGACGCGCCGCACCGACCATCCGCCGTGAGCCAGATGCTAAGCACTCCCTTCAGCGGCGAAAGCGAAGTCGACCACTCACCATGATGGAGCGGCCTCGCTTGAGACTGGCTGGGAAACATCACGATCAAGCGCCGCAATGCGCAGGGCTAGCTGATACCGCGTGGCAAAAGACAATGATCGGATGCATAAGGGTGCATCTTTCCGGCGTTGTGCCAACGCTTCGCTGAGCGTTGGAAGGGAACGAAATATAGGTGCAACCGACTCTTTTCAGCCTCGGCGCCGAGAGCAACCAGAATCTGTTCGACCGCCTCATCCCGGTCGTTGGCAGACCTGATTTCTAAGAAATCTGATCCCTTCTCCATAGCTCACGCACCACATCCGGATCTTTGCTTAACGGTTGTCGGATGCAGGAGTTGATTCACGACGTGCGGAAAGCGGGTTCGGATATCCGCCGAGTCCTGCAAGATGGAGCAGTTCATCGACGCCAACTCCTTTCGCTGAACCATGGTCACAAACTCGTACGCGTGTGACCAATTGAAGTCTCATAACTCCGCCAGATGGTTAGGTGCGATGCGACTCTAGTACCGACTATATACCTGGAGCGCGGCGGATAATGTAGAGGTGTATATTATACACTTGATACTCGAAGATAACCTGTTCGATTAGTCGATAGTCCTAGCCATCCATGTGACTTGACACAGTTACAATGGAAGACGACATTCGAAGGCGCGTCGTCGATCCTTTTGAGAGAGCCGGACGCAGGGGTGGGCTCCGGATGGAGAATTTATATGCATCTGATCCCGCATTCTTGGTCGCACCTGCACATTCTCGTCAGCGTCTTCCCGTCGGTCGGGCTTGTTTTTGTGCTCGGCTTTTACATCACGGGGTTGGCCACGAAGAATGAGGTGATCAAGCGAAGCTGCCTCGTCATGTTTGGCGTTTTAGCCCTGTTGGCGGTCCCGACTTTCTTC
>JASHRR010000735.1 GCA_030037185.1 Xanthobacteraceae bacterium
AGGTGCAGGTTCTCGCGCGATCCGAACACGTCGGTCTTGGGACTGAAGTTGGTCGCGTCGATCACCAGCGTGTCGCCCTCCCAATGGCCACGCGAATCGCCGAACCACTGGTGGATGTTGGCCGGCAGGTGCGGGCTTCCGTTCATGACGATGTTGCGTTGCCAGCCCTGCCCCTGACCCACGTCATAAAAGATCGAGATGCCGCCCGGCGTCTGCACGATGCGACGAAAGCTGCCGCCGAATTGGCTGTTAAAGTCCGGGAGCCCTCTGCTCAGGCAGCGGTCGGCCAATCCGTCGTCCTCCGGCCCATCGCTGCGATTGAGGCGCGCGACGTTGCCGGCGTGGTAGCGCACCGGCGGCTCGGCAAACCGCGGCGACGGCGTCGGATCGTACGTGCCGCCGGCGCACACCGGTTCCTTGTTCTTGCAGGCGTCGGTCGCTTGCAGCAGGGCGAGGAAAAATTCCCGGTCGGCCGCGGCGGCGCGCTGGGCGCCTGGCGTCTGCGCCGGCAGGCGGCCGTTGGGCGGATCAACAATTATGGACGTGCGAGGGCCGGTGCGCTTGATGGTCAGGAACGCTGTGTTGTACATGACGCCGTCATCAAACACGCTCGATCGTTGCTGACGCGCGTCGTCGCCATAGTAGACTGCGCGCTGTCTGTCCAATTCTTGCCGCTGGGCTTCGGTGAAGAATTCTTGGTCTGCGTAGCGGGCAGGACGCTGTAAGGGCGTATCGAATTCTTCCGTCCAGATTCCTTGAAGGTCGGGCTCACCCCAAGGCGTTCTCAGCGCCGCTTGAGCTAGGGTCGGGGTGGCAAGTCCCGAAATGGCAGTGCTGACAACGGCTGTAGCAATGGCGATAGTCATTATCGAGGTTGAAAAGTGATCGCTCATCATGACCCCCTGTGTCTCGCGCTCGTTACCGGGATGCAACTTTCGTTCCGAATAGGAATTTCGGACGGTCTCCGACCGTTGACCCTGACGCGGCCGAACTTTTCAAGGCGACTCAGCCACAAATTCTGACATCAGCTCAAGGTTGAACATTATACCGAGGTCCCGCGAGAAAGCGGCGTTGAATGGCAGCAATTGGCCCAAGGCCTATTTCGGCTAGACCAGTCGGAATGCCACCATGGGGGTGAAGGCAGCCCGTGACCCATAGGCGACGTCACGCAGCATGGACGCGGGGCGGATCTGACAATCCCGCCCTACGAATATGATTGAGGCGGGTGTCAAAAAGGCCGGCCCGATAATTGGCCCATCGCTTTCATCGTCGATTCCAGCGCATTCGCCGCTGGGCAAGCCAAGCGCCAAGTGACGCCGGAGGCTGCGAAATAAAAGTTTACCTTACCTTTGAGATTGTAATTCCCGATGCCTTCAATGACTACCATACCGAAGCCCCGCCGCTGGTGCGGAAACACAGGCAGCCCATCGCTTTCGATCCAGCCCATGGTGAAGGTATCGGGCAAGTCCCACCGGTTCTCGACCTGGCCGGCTTATCGAACCGCCAGCCCCAGTCCTGTTCTTGCGTCAATTCCCGCGCCAGCACGCGGATGTCAATATCACGCCAGCGCGCCGGCAAGTTTGGGAAAGCCGTACGCTCACGCCATCTGCCCTGCAGCGTCCGTGTTACCGAGGCCTGTCCTGTATTCCGGCGTCCGCCAGCTGGGTGCCGACCACCACCGGCGTGCACCTGCCAATGAAGGCGGTATAGTCGGGCAGTTGGGTCTCACCCTTGGCATCGGCCTACCGGAATATCATCGGGTTTCAGGCGCAGGTCGCTGGTGCGATGGGGCCGAACCAGTCGTTGCTGGGGGGCTCGATTGGGCCCTCTTCTGATAATCACCCCAGCCCCAGCTATGTCCGATAATCCCCCCTACCAGAAGCCCGAGAGCGGTGAGAGCTGCCGTTAGCCACGGCCACAATCCGGCTTGGTTAGACGATTGTCCGTTAGACCCTTGGACGCCATAACGGCGCGAGCGATCGTCGTAGTAGGGGTCAGACATGATTCCGTTCCGTTCTGAATTGACCAACGTGTTGATAATAAAATTAATTACCGCCTGGAATGTTCCAACGATTGAAAGACCCGGCCTGTTTGACAAAATACACAAGAGGGAAATGCCAGAGTTTCGTCCTTTGGTATAAACTTTGCTTGTCGAAAATGATGTCATCACAGCATTCTGCACGACCCTCACTCAGAAAACGATATAGCGTGCACGTCCAACGATCCAGGCAAGAACCACGATGCCCCAAATGAGAAGCCCGAGCGAGCCGATGCCCGCGCTCCGCCGCGGAACGCGATGCACCGGTGGCGGCAGCCCGAGCGCCCGCGGCAGTCCGAAGACGTGCGATTGAAGCTAGTCCGTCATTTCGTTCCCGTGGGGCATACCGTGCAAGCGGGTGTTAGGCGTATCCGCGCACCAATCTATGCTGACGATTGCGACAGCAGGTTCGACTCTGACTGCACCGGCCCTTCCCGGCGGGGGTTCTCTCGGTGTCGCACAATCCGTTGGCCATGGCGACAACCTTGACAGGTGTTTTGGCGCCACCGTGGATTCCGGTTTGTCGTCCGGCGTGGGTTGGGACGCGTATATGGATTCCATCGTGGATTCCGCCGTGGATTCGTCGATCGCCGATCGTGGTCGTAGAGGCTATCGCCCATCCACGTCGTCCTGCTCGTCAGAGTCAAACTCGACAGTTCCTGACGGGTTGCAGCCGTGCGGCACAGTCGCGCGGCGTGAGCCGGAATCAATAGGGGCGGACGGGAGGACCTGAGCGAGGCCCATCGAAGCCACGAACCCGAGAATCTCAGCCCGCCAGCCGCTCTTCATGAACCCGACACAAATCAGCGCGCCTTCGAAGGGCATGGAAGAAAAGGCATGGCGAGCCAGAGGCTTTCAGAAACCCACGCGCCAAGAGCGAGCCACCAGCTTGAAGAATCCCGATGGTGAGAAGCGAGCCCAGAAAGCCTACCAACATAGATCATCGAAGCGCGCTAAAGGCTCAGAGAAACCGCTGCCTTTTGGTGTTAGTAACACCTGGGAAACACTTGCGCAGCGTGCCTAAGGCAGTCAAAATCCCAAAGACTTCAGCGCACCAAGATGAACTACCAACCGCCCTCATCGAGGTGGTGCCAACCAAGCGCGGCGCGCCATTGCCGCCCAGAAACCCGCCCTACTGAAGCGTCTCCGATAGGAAGTACGGCGAGCGGTGTCGCGACCGTCGCTTAAACACGATCGACGAATAAAGGCGCGTCCGGGCGGCTCCCTAGCGTGCGGTGCCGGAAGCTACCTGCGGTATCGGTGCCGCATCACGGTGAGCGAACGAAACCCATCCTGAGCGCGTCTACCCTGCCGCCTCACTTCATCTCCAGAGGCGCATAGTGGAGCACAACGCCCACTCCCTGCGGCCGGGAGAAATGCTGCTGATTCATCAAAACGTCGGTCGTAAGCACAGCCTGGCTGACGCCAGACCATCACCGTCGGTGCGTGTCGTCATCAGCAAAGCCCACGGCTGTCCATTTGACGCAAGTCGCCTCGAAACGTCAGCGGGATCAGACGGGTTTATGTAGTCGAGCGCCTGCCCGGAGACGCCAGAGGACTGATTGTGCAGAACCATATTCCATTCAATGAGAAGCCTGACTGGAGGCGGCGCCTCCGTACTTACTTGCTTGATGTCGACGCTCGCCTCGATTCCGGACTATTTCGCAGCGGCCGGATCGCGCGCGAGGGGTTCGAGCGATTCCGCGACTTTATGGACCATTTCCGGGTGGCCGGCTGGCGCCGTTGGCTGGTGGTGGAGCCTCTGTCCGAGTTCGCTACCCTGGGCACCGCCGGAATGCTGCTCGCCCTCGCGCTTGCAGTCCCGGCCTTCCGGAAGACAGCCGACGAGGACTGGTTGAAAAAATCCGAGCTTGCTGTGGTCTTTCTCGATCGTTACGGCAATGAGATCGGCAGCCGTGGGATCAAGCATTCGAACGCCGTCGCCCTCGCCGATTTTCCTGACCATCTCATCGAGGCGGTTCTCGCGACCGAGGACCGAAGGTTCTACGATCATTTCGGGATCGACGTCTCGGGGACAATCCGCGCCTTTATCACCGATGCGGGCGCCGGCGGCGTGGTGCAGGGCGGGTCCTCGATCACTCAACAGCTTGCCAAGAACCTGTTCCTCAACAATGAGCGCACCATCGAGCGCAAGGTGGAGGAAGCCTTTCTGGCTCTGTGGCTTGAGACACGGCTCACCAAGAACGAGATTTTGAAGCTCTATCTCGATCGCGCCTACATGGGCGGCGGCGCCTTCGGTGTCGATGCCGCGGCACAGTTGTATTTCGGCAAGTCGGCGCGTGAGGTGAACCTCGCCGAAGCTGCTATGCTCGCCGGCCTGTTCAAGGCGCCGACCAAGTTCGCGCCTCATATCAACTTGCCGGCCGCGCGGGCACGCGCGAATGTCGTGCTCGACAATCTGGTCGAAGCAGGTTTCATGACCCAAGGCCAGGTTTTCGGGGCCCGGCGAAATCCGGCTGTCGCGATCCGCCATCGCGACAAAGGCGCTCCCGGCTACTACTTGGACTATTCATTCAACGAGATGAAGAAGCTTGTCGACACGCCGGCCTTCCGCCACATGCCGGATCGCACCTTCGTCGTGCGCACGGCGATCGACCTCGGGCTGCAGCGTGCCTCCGAGAATGCAGTGACGAGCATGATTCGTCAATTCGGGCGCGACTATCATGCCAAGCAGGCGGCCGTGGTGCTGGCCGATCTCGATGGCGCGGTGCGCGCCATGGTGGGGGGCCTCGACTACAATGCGAGCCAGTTCAACCGCGCGACGGATGCTTATCGCCAGCCGGGCTCCTCATTCAAACCGTACGTGTATGCCACCGCCCTGATGAACGGCTTCAAGCCCTCCTCGGTCGTCGTTGACAGCCCGGTCTGCATCGACAACTGGTGTCCACAGAGCAACGGCCTCGGCTACTCGGGTTCGGTCACCCTTACCGAGGCCATCACCCGCTCGATCAATGTCGTGCCGGTGAAACTGTCGATCATGCTTGGCGGCTCCGCCGGGCCGCAGGCCGGACGCGCCAAGATCATCCAGACAGCCCGGCGGATGGGGATCGAGGCGCCGCTGCCCGACGCCCCGTCGCTGCCGATCGGTGCTGATGAGGTCAAACTGCTCGAACACACAGTCGCCTACGCGACTTTCCCAAATCAAGGCAAGGCGGTGAAGCCGCATGCCATTTTGGAAGTGCGCTCGGACACCGGCGACACTATCTGGCGCTTTGACCGCGACGAAAGCAAGAAGCCTGTTCAGGCAATTCCAGCGCAGGTCGCTGCCGACATGACCATGATGATGAACAAGGTGGTCGAAGAGGGCACCGCGAAGCGCGCAATGCTTGACGACATCAAGGCGGCAGGCAAGACCGGCACCACCAACTCCTATCGCGACGCCTGGTTCGTTGGTTACACCGGCAACTTCGTGTGCGGCGTGTGGTACGGCAACGACGACCACAGTCCGCTCAATCGGATGACCGGCGGCTCGCTGCCGGCGCAAACCTGGCACGAAATCATGGCCTATGCGCATCAGGGCATCGAGCTCAAACAGGTCGCAGGCGTGGGACGAAATCCGGCGACGATAGGGCCCATTATCGAGAGGGACGGCAAAGGGCAGGCCCCAATCCAACCCGCGATGCTGACCGATCGGGGCGTGGAGACGCTCCTGCGGGTCAAGCAGCTGATGGATGAAGCAGGCCGCCAGATGGGTGCGGCCGGCACGGGCGCGCAGTCCGCGCCGCCCGCAGCGGAACAAGAACGCCCCCCTGCTCCGGCGCCGCGGACCGCCGATACGCTTCAATCTCGTGGCTGACATGGAGAAGGCAGATCGACGCCGCAGGGCGCGGACGCGCCGGAGACCCCTCGTTAACTCTGAAACGTTGGCGAGTCCGGGACCCATCTTATGAAACATCAGGTCTACGCCGGTGCGAGATGATGCCGCGATGGACGCAGGAGGCAGGGTCGGGATCGAGCTTGATAGCGTGATCAAAATCGGCGATCGCACGATCTTGGTCATTTTTTTATACCAGACCAGGCCGCGGTCGCAGTAGATACTGGCATCACCGCTGGCCTGGACTTGGCAACTTGGTTGCCGCCTCCGGCGTCACATAAAAGAGCTTGCCGTTGAGGAATGGTGGGAAAAGCAACAACGCGAAGTCAAGTGGCTGTGTCCCGGGCAGGCCCAAAAGCCATCAGAGAACGCATGCTGGCGAAGATCATTCGACGGTTCGCACCCGTCAAGACGCCGTAACTTCCTTCCGCATCGGTGTCTGATATGAGCCTCGACTACTTCGCCCTAAAATCGTACGAAAACGTATTGAGCGCTTACAGGGGAGCTAATCTTCGCGATCTTTCTGCTGGCCACACAGTGCCGCTAGCGGCATCGGGAAATTTGATCGCTAAACCCTTGCGGTCGGGAGGAATGCGTGACACCGCATTATGTCGTGAGCGCCGCTGGCGTTGAATTTCACCATCACTATTACCCCACCGCCGTGCAGCGCCTTGATGGCGCCGACCCCGCGAGCTTCACAGCGCTCAGCGATCCAACTTGGATTGCAGCCGAGCCGCTGAGCTACGCCGGCAAGGATAAAACTTCCGTCTGGTTCATGCACAAACAGGTGCCGGACGCCGATGCGCAAAGCTTCATCTATTTCGTCGGCGGACAATGCCATTGGGGGCGGGACCGATTTCGGCTATATTGCTTCTATGTCGAGAACAATCCCGTGATCAAGATCATGAAATCGCCAGCACCGGAGACCTTTGGCTTCTTCACCGAGAACCAGGGTCGCTCGGCCTATCGGCGCCAATATGCGCGCGATGCGAAGTTCGTCTATTATTATGGCCGACGAGTGCAGGGGGCGCGGCCCGAAACCTTTCGCAGGCTGCCCAATGATCGACTCTCCGAGGGCGCAAGCGAGAGCGACTATTATGTCGGCGATCAAGCTGTTTACTTCTATGGGAAACGGGTGGACGGCGCCGATCCCTCCTGCCTGCGGGTGTTCCATCTGCCCGGCCTCGGTCACAGCGAATATGCCTTCGACCGTTCTGCCTTCTATTGCAGCGGCCAGCGCATGCCCGATTTCAAGGTAGGGTGCAATCGCGATATCGGCTATTACGTCAATGCTCGTCTCGACCTCGCCGCGGAGTATTGGTCTCAGATCCCTGCGACTCGCTCGATCTTGCCGACCCTTGCCAAGCGCTCATGACCGAACCATAGGGAACGGTCGTCACGGGCATAGCCGTCGCCAAGCATGCGGAAGCTGCCGGGATCAGCATCGTCGAGGGCGAAGGGGCCGCAACGCACTACGCCGTCCTCGATGCGATGCTCGGCCCAATGCCGCAAATCGTCCGAGCCTCGGCCGGCATTAACCGCCTCTTCCGCCTCGTCGAGATGATCAAAGGCATCGACGCAGTATTTGACGAGGAGCCGCGACACGGCGGCAGCATCGTAAAGCTTGCCCCGATATTGGACGCGTCCATCCGCGGCACGCGCGATATCGGATCGAGCGACTTTCTTGAGAACACTAAGGGTCAACCGCTCGCAATCGCCGTAGACGCGGTCACAGTCGGCCACCAGGTCATTCGTGATCACGGTGAAACTTTCGACATCGATTTTTGGCGTCTTCACCAGTTTGCCATAGCGAAAGACCTTGCCCGCCGAGCGGAAATAGGCCGGATCAGCCATAGCCAGAAGATCAAGATCTCCGGGTGTCGCGAACTCAGCGGCATCGCCACAGTAGAAGACATGGGACCGATCGACGGCGAGGCGACGTGTGATCACGCGGAAGCTTTCACCATCGGCCGCCACGCGTTTGAGTTCGCCGTACCAAAAGATGTCGGCGCGGTCACGCGCATAGCCGCTGAGCGGCCCATCGTCGAGCCCGTCAATACGAAGAAGCTCAAAAGTCGCGGGATCGACCTCCTCGCTGGCGGTGAAACAATGATTTCCGTGAAAGTGTTGCTTCCAAGGCGAGCCGTCCGGCCTAAACGTCCGGGGAAAGGTGGTGCTCCAATAGACACCGACATCATCTCGATACAGTCGGCGATTGTGAATGTGAAGGCTGGCGGCATCGATGTTGAACAAAGGTACGCCGTCGAGAAACACCAGCTCGTCGATTTGCACGAAGCCATGACCAAGCAGCGTCACCGCGCCGCTCCACCCGCCAGCCCGCAAGCGGCGTTCGGCAACGATAAGGGGATGGCTGAAATACCAGTAGTCGTGGAGTTCTGGGTGAGCCGTAAAGAACGCGATGACATCAGAATTGAACCAGCCATCGGTCAGCCCCAATCGCCGACCCTCCAGGAAAGGTGCGTTGCGATCGGTTGCCCAGCCGTCGCGCAGCGGCCAAAAGGTCGCGGGGTCCGCGCCCCGGACGAGCTTTCGGCGAAAATAGACATGCTGCCGGTCACGGGCATAGTGCTCGCCGAGAAATTCGAGCATGGCGGCACCAGAATATTTCATGTCTCACACCTTGCTCCTGGACATGCGCTAGACGGCACGCCCCTCCGGGCGCAGCGGTCAACTCGAAACTCCTCAAACTAATAGATTAACTCGGCCCACGAGCAGATGGAATTTGTGACAGCTTGTGCGTCGGAGGCGCCGGCCGAAGCGCCGCGCCGAGCCACGGCGCCTCTACGAGCACGACGCGATTCGCCGCTCAGTCGCTGAGGGGACGAAGGGCTGGCCGTTGAAATTTACCGCCGGGAATAAAGCGTCCGGAGCCGGCTTTTCCGACAATCTTGCCGTTGTCGTACACGACCTCTCCGCGACGGATAGTTGTCTTCGGAAATCCGGTGACTTCCATGCCCGCATACGACGAGTACTTTGCATTC
This sequence comes from Xanthobacteraceae bacterium, assembly GCA_030037185.1. The sequence goes on from JASHRR010000735.1 coordinate 8,876, forward strand.
GAGAACTCGTCCGCATCATTTAAAATCTTTTTCATCGCCGGATCCCAGATCACGATGTCCGCATCAGATCCCACTTGAATCACGCCCTTGCGCGGATACATGCCGAAGATCTTTGCGGCGTTCGTGGACGTTACCGCCACGAACTGCTCAAGAGTGATGCGGCCCTTGCCAACGCCCTCTGAGAACATCATGGGGGGATAATCCTGGAGGTTGGTAATCCCCATGCGCTTGTCGACGATCGTCTGCGTTGGATCGAGCTTTGCGGCCTTCGTGAAGGCAGTGTGATCTGTACCGATGGTATCAATCACCCCTCTCCGGATGCCGTCCCAGAGCATGTCCTGATCCCATTTGTCGCGCAGCGGCGGACCGCCGATCCAGAGGCCGACATCTGGTTGCTGATACTTTTGGGCGGTCGCGTGAAGATACATCGGGCGTGTTTCCGCATAGACCGGAAGTCCGCGACGCTGCGCGTCTTCAATAACCTTCAGCGCCCGGCCGGATGATACGTGAAGGATATAGATGGGCGATCCGGTGGCCTCGGCAATCGCCATGCCGCGCTGCACAGCAAGTACCTCGGCGACAATCGGCGCACTCTGTCCGAAGTTATGCAAGGTGCCTCCGGCGCCGCCATTTTCGGTCATTAGATGCTCCTGCGCTTCTTCCATGATCGACCAGTCCTCGGCGTGAAGCATGCTGACCACTCCGGCCTTGCCGGAGGCGCGGAACGTCTTCATCCAAGCCAGCGAGTTCTTATCGAATGACTCTCTTGCCATAAAATCCTCGCCGGTGCTGACGAACCCGCGTGCGGCGAGCACGTCGAAGGTCTTCTGCTGCGTCAATGGGTCCGGAGGACTCCCCGCTGGGACGCTCACGGGGTTGATGCTCACATGTATGAACATGTCGGCAATGGAATACTTCTGGATCGCTCCGATGACGCGATCCGCGTACGCGTTGGGATCTTCATTATTCTCAATCCGGATGAAGTCAGACATCGTCGTAATCCCACCGGCCAAAGCGGCGGCAGAGCCACTGGTGAGATCATCGGCATTGCCCTTCGGATTGGGCGGGACAACAGGTTCCAGGTTCAGATGCGTATGCGTATCAACGATGCCGGGCAACAGCAGCATGCCGGAGGCATCGATCTCGCGCGCGCCTGGCGTCGCCACAAGCTTTGGACCGATCTCCACGATTTTCTCGCCGCGGATTCTGACATCAGCCTGCATGCGGCCATCTTCGTTGCCGATAAGACCGTTATGAATGACCAACTCCCCGGATTGCTGCGCTTGCGTCGCGCTGGATTGCATCATCAAGGACATCGCCAACGAGGTTACGGCCGCCAAGCAGGTTCTGACGGTGGCGGGCGATCTGCGGCCCGACCGCGCTCGTAAAAGAGATCCCATGGTTTCCCCCTTTCGCTATGGAGATTGAGTTGCGGAAGCGAGCTTAATATAACGCAGCGCTGCACCTGGTCTCGCCAGTGCCGCCATACCGTTCACGGTCCCCCGGACGATCAGTTCGTACACGGCGACATCGATTTGCTCACGAAAAAATTCGTTTGTGATGGGCCGGACGCGCCTTGGCTAAGCCAAAATGCCGCCGTCGATCGTCAAGGCATGGCCGACCACGAAGCTGGCGTCTGAGCTGCACAGCCACAAGACAGCGGCGGCGATCTCTTCAGGTTCGCCGAGGCGCCCGATGGGTTCGGCTGCCACCAACGCTTTAATGATTTCCGGGCTATTGTTCTTGGTGACCCTCGCCGACATCGGCGTATTCCCAATAATCCCCGGGCATACGGCATTGATGCGGATGCCCTTGGCGGCATAGTCAAGGGCGGCAGCACGCGTAAGACCGATCACCCCGAATTTGCTGGCGGAGTACGCAGCACGCCCCTTGGAACCCCTCATCCCCCCGATCGATGAGCAGTTCACGATCGCTCCACTTTCTTGCTTCAGCATCTGCCGAAGCTCGGCTTTCATGGAGTTCCATACGCCACGCAGGTTGACGTTGACGCTGTTCTCAAACTCATCATCATCT
>JASHRR010000736.1 GCA_030037185.1 Xanthobacteraceae bacterium
CGTCGGAACAGGCAATCGGCGTCACCAAGGGCAGCCCCAACAGCAAGATTCATGCGCTTGTCGATAAGTTCTGTCCCCTGCGGGTGATCATTCTCACCCCCGGCAACGAGGCAGCCGAGCCCGCAGCGGGAATTTGGATTGAGGAGGCGCTGCACGGATATGGTTATGGACGGCAGGCAATTGCGACGATTGTAGCGTTTGCCGCCAACGATCTGGAAGCGAGCAGCGGTGTATCCTGTCGTTGACCGGAATGGTCCAAGCCGACGTCTTGTTAGAAAGTCCTGGTGGTCCAATCGCAAGCCGACGTCTTGCGGAAGATCGGCGGTGTTGAATATCCGCAAATAGTTTATCGAATCCCGGCACCCGGCTTTGACGAAGGCATTCATTCGCGCCGGGAATCGTGCTGGATTGACAAAAGCGCAGTGTTGCGCGTCGCAGCCCGACTGGCTGCGCGTCTCCGTCTGTGGTCATCTCTCAGGAGACCGCACGGATCTTTGTCGATCAAACATCGGAGATAATTCATGCGTCACGGCGAATCAGCTCGGCGGCGGCGCGGCAGCCGCGCCGCCATTCGCCCATCGGCTGAGCAGCCGCGGCAAAGCAGGTAATCCGTTTTCGCGGTTCACGGTGGCTAAGTTGCGCGAGGGCATTAAAGGCACCGCAACAGCCGGACGCCACCGAGGGTCAACTTCCCAGCGGCATCGGGCAGCGTATGATAGGGTTGGGGTTGTTAGACTCACGAGAGGAGGGCACGCCGATGCGGCGGCGCGAGTTGATCGCTGGATCGGTGGCGCGGCGGCGTGGGCGTTTGGTGCGGGGGCACAGCAGCCGGTGCCGACGGTAGCGTTCGTCACCACCCGGCCGATGCCTCCGCGGAGGCTAACCTTGCGTTCAGCAACGGCCTCAGCGAAACCGGCAACTTCGACGGCCGAAACGTGACGGTCGATTACCATTGGCTGGACGGCCACTTCGATCGTCTGCCGGCGCTGATGGCGGAGATTGTCCGCCGTCGCGTGGCGGTCATCGGCACGCCCAACAACACGCTCGTGGCGGCCACGGCCAAGCCACGACGGCGACGATTCCGATCGTCTTCAGCGTTGGCACGGACCCTGTCAAGACAGGTCTTGTCGCAAGCTTTGCCCGACCGGGCGGCAACGTCACCGGCATCCATTATTTCGCCCTGGAGCTGACCGCAAAGCGGCTGGCACTTCTACATTCGTTGGCGCCCGAACGCGCGCGCGTGGGGATTCTCGTCAATCCGGCCGACGGTCCGAGCGCAGACGAAACATTGCGGAGCGTTGGGGACGCTGCCCGCTCCCTGGGGCTGCAAAGGAGGGTCCTCAACGCCAGCGCCAGCCGCGAGATCGATGCGGCCTTTGCCAGCCTTGCCGACGAACATGCGGATGTTGTCCTCTTTGTCTCGGCGGACGGGTTTTTCCAAAGCCATAGCGAGCAACTTGTCGCCCTGACTGCGCGCGACAAGATTCCCGCGACTTATCCAGATCGCGCTGTGGTGGTAGCCGGAGGGCTGATTAGGGCACCGACATCGCCGAAATGTATCGTCAAGTCGGCGTCTGCACCGGCAACATCCTCAAGGGCGCCAAGCCGGCCGATACGCCGGTCCAACGGTCGAGCAAGTTCGAATTCGTCATCAACCGCAAAACCGCCAGGGCTCTCGGGCTCGACATTCCGTTGATGCTGAGAGTGTCCGCCACCGAACTGATCGACGGACACGCGGCTTTGAGGCTCTGGGTCATTTCAGACCATGGTGCTCCATCGGGGTGGACGGACTTAGCGCCGACATCGCCTTCCAGCACAAGGGCGCGATCTCGCACATCCCGTTCAAAGTCTCGGCTGAGACCATGATCGCGCGGCTGATCCCAAACACGGGCGCATCGGCGTCCTCTCCGCCCCACCTGGTGGCTCGGCGGCCATCCGCACATCCACATGGTCGTGCCGGGTATCTCGCTTGCCGCGACGCGGGGTCGCCTCCTCGCTTGACTGTTCGCTCACGTCACCTACAGTTCTTCTGCAAGCACGTATCTGTCACCGGTGCGCGAGCCTTCGCCCGCCTGTTGGGCGCCGCTGGGCAACCGGCGAACGGGTTGTCCACAGCCAACGCCCGTTGGGGGCCTGTGCGGCACGCCGGCGTTGGGCATGTCGGCGCGGCCGCCGGCACGCCGCACCGGGGCCGTGCCCGGCAAAGTTCCCGCGCCATGTCAGCTTTTCGCAGAGCGCATTCGCCGAAGCGCAGGTTGATCCGCTCGTCACCTTCAGCGAAATCGATCGGCCGCCGCTGGTGCGAAGACAAACGCACACCCTCTCAGCTGTGCTCAGTGATTGATAGGCGGGATGTGAACGAGTTCGGCAAGTTGAGCGGGCGTGAGCGGAGCTTGCATGAATTTGAAATTGATCGCGTCGGCCATGATCGCCGCAATACCGGACAGGCGATCTGGCGCCATCGCAGGCTTTGGCATGAATTCATCGCGGATGCGAGCGGCGAGGCGCTCCGGCACGTGTGCGTACTGCGCGTAAATTTTCACTCCCATTGGATTGTCATAGATCCATTCGTACGTTTCGCGGTAGGCAGCGGCAAAACGCTCTATCGCATCACGGCGCCTCGCCAAGGCATCGGCATTGACGATGTGTACGCGGACAGTCTGATCTCGCGTCGATGGCGCGTCGCTTCCGCGCGCGATCAGGCGGATCTTTGCCGCATTGAGGGCGTCGAGGCCGAATGGCGGCGAAGCCCAACCCACGTCGATTTGTCCGGACATTGTCTGGGCCATCGTCAACGCGGCAGCTCCGGTGGAGACCGGCCTGGCGGTGACATCGAAGTGTTTGATGAGTGCGAGCAGCGTGGTGTGGGTGGAAGCTCCGTTGGTGGAATAGCCGACAGTCCTCCCATTAAGATCAGCGAACGACCTGAGCGGGGAGAATTCGGGTACGTACCAATAGAGGTCGCTCGTGCCTGTCGTTCCCGCCAAAAGGATCCGTACCGGCGCTCCTTTCGCGAACGCGCCGAACACGCCCGTCGTACCGGCGGCAATACCAAGATCGGCACTGCCGGAAATGACGGCCTGCATCGTCTCGCCACCACCATTGGTGTAGAGGATGTCAAGTATCAGGCCGTACTTCTTGAAGAAACCAGCTCTCTGGCCGACGTCAGGCAGACAGCTGTCCCAATTGTTCGGTGCCCCCACCGCCACCTTGAGAACTTCCTCGCAGGGGGCAACAGTGGGGCCAAGGCTGAATACAATGCAGGTCGCGAGCAAGGGGGCCAACAGAATTCTCGGGATGGTCATTCTCGCCTCCGCAGATCCAGCCGAAAAGCCGACGGATGGCCGTTCAGCTGGACGACGTTTCTGGCCCTGCTGCACGCGCCCGCCGGTCGGGGTTTTCAACCGCTCGATTGACCTTTGTGTACGAACAAATACCATTGAGGGGCCCTCCAAACAACGAGGCCTGCCATGGTCGAACGCTTGGTCCTGAAGGTGAATGGCCGGGAGGCAGCCGTGCAGGTCAGTGGCGAGACTCCGTTGCTCTATGTTTTGCGCAACGACCTTGGTCTCAACGGTCCAAAATTCGGCTGTGGCCTGTCGCAATGCGGTGCGTGCGCCGTCCTGATGGACGGCGTCGAAATTCGCTCTTGTGTCACCCGGGTCGCAAGCGTAGTGAACCACGAGATCACCACCAGCGAGGGCCTTGGCGCGCCGGGCGAGCCTCATCCGATACAGGCAGCCTTTGTGGCCGAGCAGGCCGCGCAATGCGGTTATTGCATCAGCGGCATGGTCATCGCTGCGGCCGCGCTGCTCAAGCGGAACCCAAATCCCACCGCCGCGCAGATCAGACTCGGCATGAACGGGCATCTCTGCCGCTGCGGAACTCACTTGAGAATCGTGCGCGCGATCGAACGCGCCGCCAAGCAGGGGGCCCGGCTGTGAGCGCGCTCGATTTTTCACGGCGCCAAATCATCGAAGCCGGCGGTGCGCTGGTCGTCGGCTTCGCGATCGGGGGCACGAGGCGTGTTGCCAATGCTGCTGAGGCAGAGAAAACGGTCCGTACGGTCGCGCCCGAAAGCTTGGATTCCTGGCTCTCGGTGGCGCGCGACGGCTCCGTCACCCTTTTCACCGGCCGGGTGGATCTTGGCACCGGCACGGAAACGGTATTCGCTCAATTCGTGGCGGAAGAGCTTGACGTTCCGATCGAGCGGGTCCGCGTCGTCATGGGTGATACGCGATTGACCCCTGACCAGGGCAAGACCACCGCGAGCCTGAATGTCGTTCGCGGATCGCAGCCCGTTCGCGTCGCGGCTGCCGAGGCGCGCTCGGCGTTGCTGGCGCTTGCCGCCGAAACGATCGGGATTGCTGCCGCGGATCTGCGAACCGAAGGCGGCTTCGTCATGTCAAGGTCGGCTGCCGGCGGGGGCATTTCCTACGGCGACCTGATTGGTGATCGGAGCTTTGCGGTGACCCTCGAGGTCGCCGGCCACACTGTCGAGGACATCTCACGCGGCATCATGCTCAAACCCAAGGCGCCGCTGAAGGCCGCGAAGGACTTCAAGGTCGTCGGCAGGTCGATCCCGCGCTTGGATATTCCGGCCAAAGTAGCCGGCACTTTCGAATACGTCCACAATGTCCGGGTACCCGGTATGCTTCACGGGCGGGTCGTGCGCCCGCCGGCGATCGGCGCGAAGCTGCTTTCGGTGGACGCTGACTCGGTTCGCGGCATTGCCGACGCACAGGTCATACGGCGCAATGATTTTTTGGGCGTCGTCGCTCCGCGCGAAGAGGATGCAATCCGAGCTCAATTGGCGCTCCAAGCTGAGTGGAGTACGTCCGAAGCATTGCCCGACTTTGCCAGCATCTATCAACAGCTGCCCAAGCTCGCGGTGGTGAGCGATGAGCTTGGCTACAATCAGGGTGACGTGGCCGCGGAGCTGGCGAGGGGCAAGACCCGCCTCAAGGCCACCTATGATTTTCCATTCCAGGACCATGCCATGATTGGGCCGTCCTGCGCAGTTGCCAGTGTTAACGCCGACCGCGCTATCATATGGTCGGGGTCTCAGTGGCCGCAGGGCGATCGCAGCGATATCGCGAGAATGTTGGGTCTCCCGATCGAGCGCGTGCAGTTGATCTGGCGGGAGGCATCGGGATCGTACGGTCGGCTCGGCTGCGATGATGCTGCAGCCGATGCGGCTGTCATGTCGCAGATTGCAGGCAAGCCCGTTCGTGTGCAGTGGATGCGCGACGACGAGCATGGTTGGGAGCCGCTCAGTCCGGCGATGACGATGACCGTCGAGGGCGCCGTCGATGCAGACGGGCGGGTGACGGCGTTCGACTACGTGCAATATTCCCCCAGCCATTCGATGGGTGAAAAAGGCAATCACCTTGCCTGGCACCTGATCGGGGGCGCACCCGGATGGGGCCGCAAAAGCGGTGCTGCGGCGAATCTGTGGTACGACATCGCAGCGAAGCGAGCGCGCAATGTCTATGTCGAGCCGTGGCTGAGGGGCATCTACCTCCGTTCACCGGGGGGCATCCAATCGATTTTCGCATATGAATCCTTCATGGATGAGCTTGCCAGCGTGGTCGGCATTGATCCGCTTGAATTTCGATTCAGGAACACGCCCGATCCACGCGACCATGACGTGTTGCGCGCTGCGGCGAATCTGAGCGGTTGGCAGCCGCGAACCAGGCGGAAGCAACGCGGCGCGACCCTGATTGGCCGCGGCATGGCGATGGCCCGCTTCGGGGCCGGCGAAAGCCGTTCGGCCTTGGTGGTCGACATCGAAATCCAGCGCTCTTGCGGAACGATCGCGTTGACTCGGGCTTGCGTCGCTTTTGATTGCGGCTTTGTCCTCAATCCTGACGGCCTGGTCAATCAAGTCGAGGGCGGACTATTGCAAGGGCTTAGCCGTGCACTCCACGAGCAAGTCAAATTCGATCGCAAGAGGGTGACGAGTCTCGACTGGAACGACTATCGCATCCTGACGTTTGCGGAACTGCCGGAGGTGAAGACGCAGCTGATCGCCCGTCCAGATCAGCCTTGGGGATCTGCTGGCGAGGCCGGCACCGTAGCCACCGCGGCAGCCCTGGCCAATGCGGTATTTGACGCCACCGGCAAGCACCCCCGGCGCCTTCCGCTCGATCCCGAGTATGTCAGATCACTCATGTAACCGACCGCCGGCTGAGCCGTTCCCTCAGTCGATAACAAACAGGGCGGAGCTCCTGGACGATCGTGGTTGCGATATTCCTGGCACCAACAAAGTCAGCAGGCCCGGTCTGGCCGTAATCCTGAGGCCTCTGATGCCGATGTCGGAAACGCCGCTGATTCCGATGGAACGTCGGCCCTTTTGCGTGATTGTGAGCGGTGAAAGGGCCGAGGCCGCGTGAGGCTCCGATTAGACAGCACTACGCAAGAATTAGAACGCCGGCCACCGCGGCACCGTTCCACTATGTCTCGTCGGGACGTAATTTTTTCCTACCTCGCTTCGGCGGGAGCGCGACGTTGCGCGGTACCGTGGCGATCGTGCTCCTCGACATGGGCTTTGACTGCCTCTTCGGCGTGGCCCCTGGCATGAATTATGTGACCAGTCGCCATGTGAGCGTGGTGTGCCGCGGTTTCGTGGTGTCCAGCCTCATGATGTTTGGCAGCTTCTTCGTGATGGCGAGCCGCGTGGGTGAGGTGTTCCGAGACTTTTTTGTGGTGTCCTGCCGCCTTCTTCGACATGAGATTTTCTCCAGCTGAATGACCCCCCGGTCATCGATCAACGCGGGAGATCACCGCTGCGTTCCTATCGGAGGCGACTGGGGTGGTCGCCTATTCCGATTGCCGCCGTGCTTGCGCTGTAGGGCGATTCTCGCTGGATTACCGAGTAACGGGCACGTCTTGGCGCAGGCATGACCTGGCGCCGAAGCTACCGTTTCAACGACCCACCGGCCCAGAATATACCCTGGCGATACGAAGATCCCGTTGCGCCGTCGTCGCAGGTTGGTTGGAGGCCGCGGCGATCCGGCTTTGCGACAATATCGTTTTATACCAGCGAGGTGATACGGCTCAGCGAACCGGGACCCTGATAATTCTCCATGGCCTGCATGCGTCGCCCGCGCATCACTCCCTTCACGAAGCCGGCTGTCTGAGAGTGGCATATTTTCGGCAGCGACGACATAATTTCGACGGATCATCATGGGCCCGTCATCTGACCAGCAGGTTCTCCCACCTGCGCCCTTTGCGCGGACAACGCGGGAGTCCCCAACATGCTGGGACAACTCTCCATTTTACGCTTGCTGCAGCCAACGAAGGTGACGGTATGTTTGCACGCTCATCCGGCAAGGCTCGAGAGCGTCCATTATGAAGTCCTTGTTTCGTCGCTTTAGCGAGCCAAGAGTGTTTATTTTATATCCTAGGAATGACAAACAGTTGATCTTTCTCCGGCAGGGCAAAGCAAATCTGACAGTGCTGATATGAGCATCCATTATTTGACGCATTTTGCCATAAAGTGTGCGTCATTATAAAAGACTGACTTTTTTGTTATTTGATTGCTTTGATCTTATTGTCTAATAGTGCATGCGCGCGGGGGCGGTTTTCACCTCTTGGCTTCTGTTTTTGATAAGGCGGCGTCCGGCCACCGCCCGCCTTCGACGCTTGCGAACTTCCAGCGATAACACATTCACCGTCCGGGCCGACGCTCGCAATCAAAGGGAGAGGAGATGAAGAGATGATTGAGTTCCCTCGATGTACGCTTCTCGCTATCGCGACCGGGCTCCCCCTGCTTGCTGCCGGAGCGGCCGCCGCGGACGATCAACAGACGGTGTACGTCCGTACCAATCTGGATTCGAACACGCAGAACCTTGTCCAACCCCTGGATCCGCAACTGCAGAACGCGTGGGGGGTGGCGAATGCGCCGGGCGGCGCGCTGTGGGTTGCCGATAACAATGACGGCCTTTCCACGCTCTATGACGGCAATGGGGTCAAGCAGGGTTTGGTCGTCACAATCCCGTTGCCTCCCGGGCAAACACCGCCCCCTGCAGCGGCCCCGACCGGGCTGGTATGGAATCCGACCACCGGCTTCACGTTCACGGTGAACGGGACGACCGTGCCGGCGACCTTCATTTTCGATTCGGAGAACGGAACGATTGTGGCTTGGAACCCGACCGTCGATCCGATCACCGCCGGACAGTCGACCGCGACGATCGTCGTCAACAACTCTGCAACTGGCGCCGTCTACAAAGGCCTCGCCTTTGGCACCAATGTGCATGGCAATTTCCTGTTCGCGACAAATCTCAATGCGGGCACGGTCGAAGTCTACGACAAAACCTTTACGCGCACGACGCTCGACGGAACTTTCGCCGATCCGGATATCCCGGCTGGCTTCGCGCCATTCGGCATCGCCAACATCGATAACAATCTCTTCGTCACCTACGCCAAGCAGAATGCACAGAAGAACGATGTCGTTCCCGGCGCGGGGCTCGGCTTCGTCGACGTCTTCACCACGGATGGCGTTCTGATCAAGCGCTTTGCTTCACGCGGCATCCTCAATGCGCCGTGGGGCGTTGTGAGGGCAACTCAGAATTTCGGCGAGTTCAGCGGCGCCATTTTGATCGGCAATTTCGGCCAGGGGGGTCAATTCTCCGGCTGGATTAATGCGTTCGACGGCGGCAACGACAATGATTTCCTGGGCTCGCTTCGCGACGCAACGGGTAAGCCGATCGCCATTGACGGTCCGTGGTCGCTGGTGTTCGGCACGTTCCTCAACTCCGATGCCGATACCCTCTATTTCACGGCCGGACCGAACCAGCAGACGAATGGCCTGTTCGGCAAGATCGTGGCGCAGCCCAGCCAGAACGTTGGCCAAAACGGGCAGTGACCTCGAATACGGCCCTGCTATGGCGCAGGGCCAACCAGCCTCGGTTGCCGCGCCGTCGTGAAGCTCTTGGCTGTGATCCGCTCTGCGGCAGCCGCGATTGAGTCTCACGCTGAATCGCTTGGGGGTTCCTGCGGCGGACTGTCGGTGCGTTCCGGCAGCCCGCGGCTACCGAGTAGGGGACAACGACCGCTTGCCGTTATTTCCGTCGCGGCGCGGGCGCGGGCTACGGTCAGTTGGGTGGGCGCGCACCAAGGCGCAGAGGCGACAGATCGAGGTGGCACCAAAGGCACCGCCGTGTCGAGTCCGAGGCGCAAGTGGCCGCGGCTCGCCGCTCGCGTGCGGGCCGAGGGCGAGCCGATAAAGACCGAAACGGAGATCGCCGCACTGCGTCAGGCCGAACAGGCCGCGCCTATTCGGCGCATCCGGCGCTGCTGCGCGAACTCGAAACCACGAAGCAGCCTGGCCGTCCGGCCAACGCGCGCATCGCTAGCGCATAGAAGAAGCACGCGGCCGATCGCGACAAACGGTTAGAGGTGTCGAGTGAAGCTGAAACCTCTGCTTGCCCAGCGCGGTCGGCGACATCGGCCAGGTCACGACCGCGGTCGTGCGCGGTGATTGCAAACCGTGTCAGCCGCAGTGATACGCGTTTTCCTTATCTTTTGCGTCGGCGGGTGGCGCAGCCCGTCGATGATAACGTCGACGAGCCGCAGCACGCTCTTCTGCCAACCGGGCCGGTCGTGCATGTAGCACATGCCAGCTAAGGCACGAAGCAGGTCTTCCGGGCTGACGTCGTCGCGTATTTCGCCCGCCGCGATCGCGCGCGCCAAGAGTCCGCCGACGGCCCGCGTCAGCCGTTCAAATGAATATGAAAAGAGGTCACTGTTCTTGTAGACAGCAAGAGCGAGCGCTGCTGACATGCCCCTTTTTGTAGCGACGAATCTGACGTTGGCGCGCATCCACCGGCGAACTGCCTCGACCGGCTCGGCCTCCTGCTTCAAGCGTTCGGCAAGATCGGCCAATTGTTGCACCTCGCGCCGGTAAACTGCCTCGAAGAGGGCCTCGCGGGTAGGAAAATGGCGGTAAAGCGTGCCGATTCCGACACCGGCCGTTCGCGCGACGGCCTCGAGGCTCGCCTCGGGGCCGCCAGTGCTGAACACGGTTTTTGCGGCCACAAGGAGCCGTTCGCGGTTGCGAACTGCGTCGGCGCGGGGCGGTCGCGACGTCTCCTTGTCCGACGGCTTGATTCCAGCAGGCAATGTCCACCTCTTCAAAATGTATACGGAGGCTTCCTCCGTATACCTCTTGAAAAGCGGAGGGTTCCTCCGTATCTGATCAGGCGACAACGCTGACACATAGTATTTTACTGTCAAGCGATGCCACACATGGAGGAAAACGCCTGGCGCCGGGGAGCTTTCAGTTTCGCCGACATTCCGTCGGGCGGCGGTGCCTTACCATCGCTGATATGGAGTATTGCATGGGCTTTTCAACCACTCTCACTGTCAACGGTGTCACACGAACAATCGCGCTCGATGATCCGCGTGTCACGCTTCTCGACCTGCTTCGCGAACGGCTGGGTCTGACGGGAGCGAAGAAAGGTTGTGACCGCGGCCAGTGCGGTGCCTGCACGATCATCGTTGACGGGCGCCGGATCAATTCGTGTCTCGCGCTCGCGATCAGTCACGACGGTGCCGATGTCCTGACAATCGAAGGCTTGGCGCAAGGCGAAACGCTTCATGCGATGCAGGAGGCGTTTATCACGCATGACGGCCTGCAATGCGGCTTCTGCACGCCGGGCCAGATCATGAGCGCTATCGGTCTGATCCACGAGGGTCAGGCGGGCGACGATCCGGAGCGCGTGCGGGAGGGCATGAGCGGGAACCTCTGCCGCTGCGGCGCGTATCAGGGAATCACCGAAGCCGTGCTGAAGGCGCAAAAGGCTGTCGATGCGGCAAGCCGGATGGAGGTCGCATGAAGAGCTTCGATTACGTCAGGCCGGCGACGGTTCGCGAAGCCGTCACAGCGGCCGCAGAACCCGGGGCCGCTTACCTCGCCGCTGGCACAAATCTTATGGATCTGATGAAGGCAGGCGTAGCCCAGCCGACTCGGCTCATCGACATCACGCACCTTCCCGGCCTCGACCAGATCGAGGACCTTGCTGACGGCAGCGTGCGGATCGGCGCGCTGGTCCGCAACGCGGATCTTGCCCACGATCGCAGTTTCGCACGGCGGTTTCCGGCGATTGCCGAGGCGCTGCTGTCGGGCGCCTCAGCGCAGCTTCGCAATGCCGCCACCGTTGGCGGCAATCTCCTGCAGCGAACGCGCTGTGCCTATTTCTACGATGTCGGCAGCGCCTGCAACAAGCGCAGTCGCGGCTCGGGCTGCGACGCCCGCGGCGGCGACAACAGGCTGCACGCTATATTGGGATGGAGCGAGGGCTGTATCGCGACGCATCCGTCCGATTTCTGCGTCCCGCTGGTCGCGCTCGACGCCATTGTAGAGGTTGCGGGCAGAGCGGGGCGGCGCGAGATTCCGCTCGAGATGTTCCACCGCTTGCCCGGCGACGCGCCGGACCACGAGAACATGCTTCAGTCCGGCGAGATGATCCTCGCGGTGCGGCTGCCTGCGCAAGCTGCGCGTTTTGCCGCCCATGCCCGCTACCTGAAAGTCCGCGAACGAACGTCCTACGCGTTCGCCATCGTTTCGGCCGCCGCCGCCATGCGCGTCGAGGCGGATGTGATTGCGGATGCGCGTCTCGCGCTCGGCGGCGTCGCCATGAAGCCGTGGCGCGTGCGGGAAGCTGAACAAATCTTGATCGGTGCGCGCAGCGCCGCATCGCTGTTTCGGCGCGCCGCCGAGGTCGCGCTCGCCGAGGCAAAACCGTCCGGCGAGAACGCCTACAAGATCGAGCTCGCCCGCCGGGTCGTGGAGCGGACGCTCGCGCTCGCCGCGGCCGGCACGCCCGAGCGTATCCCCACGCTGCCCGGTTCCCCCTTCGCCGCTGTTTCGGGAGTTCTCGCCCATGGCTGAGATCGCGCTCGCACAAACGCCCGCCCACACCCGGCATGGCTCCAACATTGGTCAGGCGCTCACCCGCCGCGATGGCGTCCTCAAAGTGACGGGCGCCGCCAAATATGCCGCCGATCAGCACCCGCCCGCCATGCTCTATGCCGTGCTTGCGGTGAGCACCATCGCCCGCGGTCGGGTCGCCTTTCTCGATGTCGCGGCTGCGAAAGCTCATCGCGGCGTGGTCGAGGTGATTACGCCGGCGAACAGGCCGGCGCTCGCGCAGGATCCGGACGAAAAAACAAATCCGTTCATGTTCCGACTCGATCTCTTGCAAAGCGATCGGATCCGTTATGCCAACCAGCCGATCGCGATCGTCATCGCGGACACGCTTGAAGCAGCGACGGAAGGCGCCGCGCTGCTTGCGCCACGATATGAGATCGAACCGGCACGGGTCGGGCTCGATGCGAGCGAAAGCTTCGTGCCGCCGGAGGTGGGCGTCGGCAGTCCGTCGCACGCGCGCAGGGGCGACGTCGAGGCCGGCCTCGCTTTGGCGACGAAGAAAATTGCGGCCATCTACGAGACCGCCGCCCAATATCATAATCCCATGGAGCCGCATGCGATCGTCGCGGCGTGGGACGGCGATCGGCTCTCGATCGATACGCCGAGCCAAGGTCTCGCGCTTGCGCAGGCGCGTCTTGCCGGCATTTTCGGAATACCTCCCGAGCACATTCACATCCGCAGTCCGTTTCTCGGTGGCGGCTTCGGCTGCAAAGGCTTGATCTCCGGACCGCAGGTGCTCGGGGCCATCGCCGCCCGCGCGGTTGGAAAGCCGGTCCAGCTCGTCGTGCGTCGCGAGCAGATGTTCGGCCCGTTCGGGCACCGGCCGCCGACGCGGCAGACCTTGCGCCTGGGCGTCGACCAGGAGGGCAAGCTGGTCGCGCTTGATCATCGAACGAAGACGATGTCGAGCACTTTCGACGACTTCTTCGAGCCGGCGTCCAATGTTTCCCACACGCTTTATGCAAGCGCCACCATCGCGACCTCGCATGAAGCCGTTCGCGCCGACATCGGAACGCCGCTGTTCATGCGTGCGCCCGGAGAGGCGACCGGCTCGATCGCGCTCGAAAGCGCGATCGACGAAATGGCGCAAGCCTGCGGTATGGATCCCGTGGCCTTTCGGCTCAACAACTATGCGGAGGTTGAGCCGATCTCGGGCAAGCCGTTTTCCTCAAAAGCCTTGCGCGAATGCTACCGGCAAGGCGTAGAGCGGTTCGGCTGGCAGCGTCGCCCGGTCGCCCCGCGGCAGATGCGCGACCGTGACGGATTGCTGGTCGGCTGGGGCGTTGGCACGGCCACTTTTCCGGCGCTGATGTTCGCGGCCGAGGCCAAAGCGATGCTGCGTCTTGACGGCAGCGGCGTCATGGAGATCGGCGCGCACGACATGGGGCAGGGGGCCTGGACCGCACTGACGCAGATCGCGGCTGATGCGCTTGGGCTCGATATCAACCAGCTCGAGTTCAGATCCGGCTCCTCCGATCTTCCCGATGGCGGTATTGCGGGCGGCTCGGCCCATACCGCGACCGCCGGCATGGCCATCCACAACGCCGGCGCCGACGTGATTGCACGGCTCGCCGATCTCGCGACGAGCGACGAGCGCTCGCCGCTGTTCGGCGCCGGCAATGCCGGCGTAACCGCGCGCGGCGGCCGCTTATTCCGACGCGACGACCCAAGCCGCAGCGAGAGCTACGCCGAAGTTCTCAGCCGCGCCGGGCTCGCGCAGGTCGCGGGGCACGGAGCCAGCGCGGCCGATCAGGCCACCCAATCGACCTACGCCATGCACGCCCATGGCGCAGTGTTCGCCGAGGTCAAGGTCGACCCTGATCTCGGACAGATCCGCGCCACACGCGTCGTCGGCGCCTTTGCGGCTGGACGCATCATCAATCCGCGCATGGTTCGCAGCCAGCTCTATGGCGGAATGATTTGGGGTGTATCGTTTGCGCTGCACGAGCAGGCCGTGATCGATCCGCGGTCTGGCCGTCCGATGAACGCCAATTTGGCCGAGTACCACATTCCCGTGAGCGCCGATGTGCCGTCGCTCGACGCGATTCTCGTCGAGGAACACGATCCGCACGTCAATGCGCTCGGCATCAAGGGCGTCGGCGAGATCGGGATCACCGGCACGGCGGGTGCAGTCGCCAACGCCGTTTGGCACGCCACCGCAGTGCGCGTGCGCAAATTCCCGATCACGCCGGATCGCTTGATCGGGCCTCAATAAGCATCAAGATCGCCTCGTTAAGCCTCGTCCGAGGAGAGCGCCGGTTTGTCGCTCTAAGCGCTGTCGCGCCCTTCATGACCAGACAGTTGAGCAGCCCCCTCGCTTCAGCGCGGGAAGGCTGTTTGGGTTGGTTTGCTTCGCAGTTGCGGCACCCTTGCCGCAAGCTCCTGGTATGCGCCGGGTGCACAAAGTGAATTATGCAACCAAAAAAAGCGGCGAGCTGCCTGATTGTTGCCATCGGCGTCGCCGACTCTCATTGGCTGGTCATGTGCGTAGAGTCGAGCCACAGTCATGCGCGTATCCCCGTACGTCCCCCTCATCCTCACCGCCCTCGCAGCCATGGCATCAGCCGCTCATACGACGGAATGCCTTTCATCTGCGAGCGCCGTCTGGGCTGCGCATCCAGGATCACACGCCACGTGGCGGCTGCGCCTGCCGGGTCACGAGGGAAAGAAGTGTTGGTTTGCCAGGGGTTCAACAGACCTCGCGGCGCCGCACCTGCGACAGGATGCAGCTCTGCGCGGGGCCGTCTACGGAAAGGCTGACGGTCGAAGCGTAGGGCAGACGCTGCTTGCGAGCAGCCAGGTGACAGCGTCAGCGGTCGATACTGGCGAGAGGCCTTCCGGATCAATGGCTCAAGACACCCGCCTGCCAACCGAGCGCGGGCCGCTATCGATTCTGGTATGGGCCGGCAGGCCGATGCACATCGATTCCACGTGGGACGAAGTATTTGCGGCGCGCGAGCGCATCGAGGCGACGTTGCCAACGAAATGATGGTGGCGAGCGCGCGTAACCCTGGGCCGCTGATCTAAAAACGCAGTGTAGCCGCTGCCGATCCCGCGCCATTCGAACAAGCACCCGAGCCGAACTCGGCTGTTTCCGGCACTTCCAGATCTGAACCTCGCCGGCGATCTCGCGCGCGGCGGATCGATAGGTAACGATACACCGATGCGAGCCGCACCAGTTACTGCTTTGTCAAAAATCGTTCCGGGTCCGCCGCCAGCAGCGAGCCCGGAGCCCATAACACGGATACGGATCGCGAGCTCGCGTGCAGCCAGGCCGCCCCGCAACGACGACAAGCAACTGTGACGCAACAGGAGCGCGTTCCGCCGAGATGGAAGCGCCTCGTCATGGCCGCCCGGACTTGCTCCCCGGATCGGCGCATCCACGTATTAAATTGGTATAAACTGTCAATTTCGTGCGATCATACCGTGAGATCATACAAGGTATGGCGTGTGGTGATTTGTTATCTGCGATGATTAATCTATGAAATAGCCGGCTCACCTTGAAAAACTCCGGATCCATACCGGGCCGCCTGCTATGCAGAGCTTGAAACGGGAAGTCGGCGATGACTGCAATCGTTCGGATCGCGCTTGAGCGGCCCTACACCTTCGTTGTCGCCGCGATCTTAGCGCTCCTGTTCGGTGTGATGTCCGTCATCCGGACGCCGAAGGATATTTTTCCCGACATCGGCATTCCGGTTATCAGCGTCATCTGGACCTATTCCGGCCTGCCGCCGGACGACATGTCGGGCCGCATCGTCTACATCTACGAGCGCGCGCTGACGACCACGGTCAATGACATCGAGCATATCGAGTCACAGTCGGTGCCTGGCTACGGCGTCCTGAAGATCTATTTTCAGCCGCGGGTCAACATTGCGTCGGCAACGGCCCAGGTTACCTCGATCTCGCAGACGATACTCAAGCAACTGCCACCCGGGGTCACGCCCCCGCTGCTCGTCGTTTTCAACGCCTCGAGCGTGCCGATCCTGCAGCTCGCACTATCGAGTCCGACGGCGTCCCAGACGGAACTGAACGATCTGGCAAGCAACTTCGTGAGGCCGCCGCTGACCAATGTGGCGGGCGCTGCGCTGCCAGCCCCTTATGGCGGCACCCCCCGCCAGGTTCAGATCGATCTCGATCAGCGAGCGCTGCAGTCATATGGAC
>JASHRR010000737.1 GCA_030037185.1 Xanthobacteraceae bacterium
GCGTCCAATGCCGCGAGCGATTGGGCGGGCTCCTGCGTTATTATGATCAAGAGGCCGCATGAAAAGGCGGTCAGACGGGTTTTTTGACCAAACGACCTTACATAGCTGCCGAAGTCTCAATGAATGGGTCCGCCGTTGCGCTGCATGCGCAGTGACGGGTCGCCGAATAGCGTCATGATGCCGAGATAAATGCGCGGCTCGGCAAACGGCCAGGAATTGTTGCCAAGCTTTTTATGCGTATTCAGGTGCGCATGCCAGTACATCTGCTGGGCGGCACGCCAGGCGTCGCCCAGTGTCCTCTCGCCGGCCGAGTAGCGCTGCATGAAATCGGCGATGATCTCCGTTCCCAGATCGTCCGGCATAACCAGCGGCTCGCCCGCATAGGCGATGGCGCCGCCGCCGCGTCCGTCCTCCCAGCCAGTATGGGCAAGCCACCAATTCGAGAAAGCGTTGAATGCCTGCGGGGGTGGGGGCGGCGTGTCGGGCGGCACAGCGCTGAATTTTCGATAATCGGGCGTGTAGGCGCCGGTCTCGCACCCTATCCCAAAAACAATGGGCAAATTGCTCTGCGACATTTCCCCAACTGTCTTAAGCGAAACAACCGCGCTGTCGTGCCCCCACTGCGCGCGTGCGCCGTGACCGACATAGACAATGAAGAGTGAGGTCGCGGCCTCGCGCTGCACGTCCGCGGCTCCTCCGGACTGCCAGCCGGGCAGCAGCCGATTCTGCGGTTTGTGCTCGATGGTATAGAAGGCCATGCGGCTGGGAACGGTGAGATGCTTGGCGATCTGCTTGTCGTATTGGTCGGCGCCGTTATAGAGCTCGTCGGCGAAGAACGTCGCCCCGTCGGCGTTCATGCGCACGGTCTCGTAGGCCGTGACCTTCTGTACGTATTTGGCAAGGTCGCCTGGCTTGCTCACGTCGAGACGGCCCACCGCCACATCGGGATAGCCGTCGACGTCGTCAGGATCGAAATCGTAGGCCGATACCAGCCATCTCGATTCGTTGAACTTGCCGTCGTGATTGGCGTCCCAATCGGAGAAGCCGTCGGCGACGTCCGAATGTCCGCGGTGGTGATAGAGATTGGCGTAGTAGAGATCGGTCGCACGGTAGCTGATCGTGTGCTTGGCTGGTGTGTCAACTGGGCTATCGTGATGCGTCGCATAACGTACCGGCACATGGGTGCTATCGCCGGCCAGAAACACGTATCTGGTGCCGCGATAGCGATAGAAATAATCAATGCCGCGCTTGACCGCACCGGCGAGGTCGGTGCCGGGCGGACAGTCGCTGCGACAATGCAGGAATTGTTCGGTGAAATCTTCGACGGTCGCCACAGCTGCCGGCATTCTGGTGGCGATTTTGTGAGCAACGAGCGGATCGGCGGCCGCCTTCATCCGCTCGTCGGTCACCACGAGCAGCGTCGCCATGCCCTCGCTGTAGAAGGCGGGCGCGAACCATTGCTGGCCCTGCGTGCCTGCGCAGGTCGCCAACCGCACCGGCGTACCCGCGGTCGGCCGACCGTCGATGACCTCAAGGCAGAGGTCAGACGCGCTCTTAATGGCGCGCCCCTCGAGCATCCACTTCTGCCGGCTGTCGCCGGTGCAAGCCGCCAATTCCACGGCGCCCGATTTTCCCGCATCGAGGCATTTCCCGGCCTCGATGACGATCTCGTTCTTCGCTGTAAAACGGAAATGTTGCGCGCCCGTGTTGCCGCAGGCCAGAATCCCAACCGCCGCGCCGCCAGGCGCGTTCAGACAGTTGCCGCCAACCGTGATCAGCGTGGTCACCACATTGAGCGGCATCCAGATATCGTTCCCCCGGTCGCAAGCGTCGAGGCGCACGACAGGGCCGGCCGCAACGATGCAGCGATTGCGTGCTCCGACGAGATGCTGTCCGCGTAGCATCCAGTGCTGCGCGTTCGAATCCGAGCAGACCGCCAGCGCGAGCGGAGAGGCAGGAGTATCGACAGCGGCGACGCAGGTCCCCTCCGACCCGATCATGCGGCCACGATCCGTGATCGTAAACGTCTGTCCCGGGCTGCCGTTGCAGGTCACGACATTGAGCGGCGCGTCTGGCTTGCTGGCATCGAGGCAGAGCCCTCCTGGCGTGCCGAACGCCCCCGCCACCCGGGCCTCCGCGGCGCGCGTGGGGGGCGCCTGCGTCAACGCGAATGGGAACACCACGGCGCCGAAGATTGCCACCCAATCACCGCACACGATGCGCGAAAACCTACGTGAGCGCCCTTTCGAAAGGACGTCCAGGCCTGAAGACGCCGTGCCTGAGTCCAGGCTTGCGCCTCTTCCTCCGCCAAGGCAATCCGAGGATGGAAATCTCATGGATGCTAACCCCTATCTCTCTCGTCTGCATTGTGCGGCATCATAGCCGCGTAGTGTGCGATGAGGCTGAGCGAGATCAGTAGGTTAACAACAAACAGAACGGTCAACCCACTGGCCAGCTTATGATAGACGATGCGCATCCCGGGTTCGGAAGTCCAAATGAGTGCGCTTCCACTTCATAGCAGGATGAACACCGAGACTGTTCAAAATGACGTGGTGCGGGCCGTGCCGTGGCGCCGATCGGCGGCGGTGATCCGTTCACCGGTCGGCGCTAACTGCGCGATGAGCGGAGCGAGATTCGCGAGATGCACCTGCGCACTCCAGGCGGCTATCACAAACAACGTCAGCAGTAACAGACCTGCAATAAGGATGAACATCAAAATGAGGACGCCGACCGTGGGCTCATCGTGGGCGCCAGCCGCCCACAGGAGCGTCGCGACTAAGAGCACCAAGAACACTGGGCCAAAGATAAGTGCCCCGATGATGGCGGCGCGCCGCCACGCCGGCACGTCCGGCACCATGATCGATAGGATCTCAGCCTTTTGCACCTCGGTTACCAAGTAGTGGTGCGCCTCGCCAAACACCCATGGCTTCGGCGCCTGGAACACGAAGCCGCCTGTCGTGGGCTTGAAATATGCCGCCTCGATCGTGTCGCGACCACTGCTGCTCATGGCTCCTCCCGATACGTACCCCTGGAGCTCTCCCGTGTTGGTTGCGACAGGCGAGTCTGGTTCAGTAACGGAATTGGCGGGCTAATCGATCAGCCGCACTCATGGGCCGTCTCGACAGTTGCCGGCGGTGAAGATTGCATTTCATCGGCTACTCCGCGCCGCTCATTTTGCGTAGGCCTCAGTGTACCCGCAACTGGTGCAGCGGAACGTACACAGCGGGATCTGCTGTTTGCCAGCAAGACTGAGGCCCCTGAACATGCTTTTCTCTGGCGGCCCCGAGACCCAGGTAGCGACCATCATGGCTGTGTGGCTGTGGTCGACGACGAATCCTTCCTCCATTCTCCCGTTGCACTTCACACAGATCAGAGCCATGGCACACTCCAGTTGTTGGACTGGCGTTCTGCTCTCTTTGTTGGTTTGTCGGCTGGCGCGCGAATTGGTTCATTCGCGGCGGTGAGTTGCGATCGCTGCGTGGCATCGGATTCGCCCCCGCGCTAGCGCCATATGCTTGGCCACATTGGTGCAGCTGAACCCGGCAACGAGAAAAACCGGCAAATCCCGTAAAATCCGAGGATACCGACGGCCGCGCATGCGTCGATGGATCGTCCCGAAGGCACTTGGCGACCTGTATGTGTTGCCCAATGTGACCGCAGCGTCGCCGATGATGACATCTGATTGCGATTCGATTGAACTTGTAGGACTCCTCGCGCGACGACAAAACGGGCACTGGATGCCGGCAGGGCTTCGGGAAACTGGCTTTGACCTTCGTCGCGAGGCGATTTGGGCAGCAGCGAAATATGATTTCCCGTTCGCATCTATACCAGCATGCGTTGAATGCTAAACAGCTTCTCTATCGATCAACCTCATTGCAGGTTAACTGCTCCAGATCGGAGGGCTACATGTCGAACTATTCACGTTCATCGACTTGCTCAAGTTCAACTCGATCACAGAACCTGATGTTTCGGGCAGCCGCACCCGCTGCCCTGCTTTTGCCGTTGATTGCCAGTGTGCCGGCATCCGCCGATCCGTCGCCGGCTGCAGAGTACGCTGTCACGACCTGCCGAAGCATCCTGGAAGATCCCGCCAAGGTGGAAGCCGTTGCGAAGGAACAGAACTGGACCGCGAAACCCAATCCTCCGCCTCGGGCTGGCCTCAACACCAATGGATTGAAGGTCACGTCGTCGTGGGTTGCAAGCCGCGGCGACGACAAGTTCATGATCGAAATCGCCAGCGGGCCGGTCCCAGGAACCATTGGCGACAGCAATGTCTGCACATTCACGTTTCCCGGCGCGAAACTGCCGCGGAGCGATTTCTTTGGCGTGCTGTCCGCCGCCCTGCAACTCAAGCTGCTGCTCACCGCGACCCTTGCGCAAGGCCAGACGATGGAGATGTTCGAAATCAAGACCTCCTGGCCGGCAAAGCAGATGCTGCAGCTGGTGTCACTCACCGACGGCAACGTCGTCGGCATGAACATGATGGCAGTGCAGACGCCGGATGCGCCTCATCCGTAGGGCGCCGTCAGGATCGACGGGACCGTCCGGACCCTCGATACGCTCAGTCTGTGCCTATGGGTGTTTCCGGTCCCGGCGCTGCGTCTTCTATCACGCATTGAAGGAGGGACAGGAGAACGGCGAAGCACTTGTAAGAATGCTCCCTTTTTATTGGTTCGCCCACGCGGGCGTGGTCATGATGGTATGCTGTCATGATGGTATGCTGCTGCGGTATCGGCCCTTCCGGCTAGGGTTAACACTTAATTAACTATGTTGCGCCCGAATCGGCGGGCACTCATCCATCTCGAGAGCCGGCGGGTGGACATCGCCGGGATCACCATCCATCCCAACGAGCCATGGCTGAAGCAAATAGCACGAAACGTGACCATGGAAGGATGCGGGATCCTGCGGGACTGCCGCTATCTCCTGCTTGATCGGGACACGAAATTTACCCAGTCGTTCCGGGCCATCATTGCGTCGGGTCAGGTTGAACCATTGTTGCTGCCTCCGCGGAGCCCGAACCTCAATGCCTACGCGGAGCGCTGGGTCAGATCGGTGAAAGAAGAGTGCTTGTCCAAGGTTATCCTCTTTGGCGAGCGTTCGCTGTGGCGGGCCCTGAGCCAATACGTTGACCACTACCATGAGGAGCGCAACCACCAAGGAAAGGGCAACGTCCTGCTATTTCCTCGGAACCGAGACCTCGATCGAGAGCGGTGCGTCCAATGCCGCGAGCGATTGGGCGGGCTCCTGCGTTATTATCATCAAGAGGCCGCGTGAAAGGCGGTCAGATGGGTTTTTTGACCAAACGGGGCGAAATCCATTTCCAAATGGGCCGGAAAAACCGCGTGGGAACAAAGCGGTTTCTGTAAAGAATTCAGTTCCTTGAGTGCTGGCTGGGGCGCCAGGATTCGAACCTGGGAATGGCGGAATCAAAATCCGCATGATTATCCAATAATTGTAAGGCGCATTTGGAAAAAACGGTCAAAACAGGCTCTAGCAATTCCAATAGCTTGGCAGCCGTTTCCAAATGAAAAACAGGCCTCGCAAGCAGGATTAGCTTACTATTATATAGCGCGCACGATCAGGCCGTTCGTGGGCGCTCCAAAAGCCTGCGAATGCCTGTAGGCACAAGGCAAAGTTTTTGGACCACGGACCGTGACCAAGAGTTGCGGCGCCATGCCGCCGCCGGCCTTTCGGCAAGCAGAATTGCGGTTCTGCTGCACACAACGCGCGGCGCCATCCTGGGGCGCTCCAATAGACTGCGCGGCAAGGTCTTCAAATCGGACCGATTCCTGAAAAAGCAAAGAACCGCTGCGAAAAAAGGCGCAACAGCGCCAATCAGCTCGCCGGCTGGCGGTCCGCTCACTGAGTGATTAAGCTGGCCCTCGGCCACCCTAGCTGCCTGATCTGCCTTGCCATCCCCACCTACCCAAGGGGCGAATGGGCCAGGGAAAGCTACGCTCCCTCAGTAGGGTCGCGGGCAACGTGGGCGGCGCCCCTTATAATTAGCCCCCAATGGCCCACAGACTCCCAGGAGACTCACTGGTGCGTTTTGGCGGCTGTTCGCTACCTGTACTTGTACGTTGCGAATTGCTTGGCGGATGAACAGATCTTGCCCGAGCAGCGAGGAGAACGGTGAGCCTCCGTTGTATATTCTGGGCGGCCAACGGACCATTCCACCAGACAAGGGACTGTTCCTCGAAGAGACCTGGCGGCTGCATCCGGCCGTCTGCGCGTACACGTCCGAGCTCTTCTACGAGGGCAAGCTCCGCCCAAAGGACGGGCTTGAGAGACAGGTCATCAAGGGATCGGGACCGATAGGCGGCGCCGGTCTGTACTTCCTGCCCGTCGTGCACAACGGCAATCAGAATTCCTCTCCAGAAGTGGCTGACGCGGTCGGCCGTCTCGTGAGGACTATCCTCGCCGCGACTTGGGTCGATCGAGAGGGCCAGGAGAATCCGATCACGCTCGAAGATGTCATTTCATCACGCCTTACAACGCGCAAGTCTTCGAGATTCAGCAATACCTGCCAGGAGCGCGGGTCGGCACGGTGGACAAGTTCCAAGGCCAGGAAGCGCCGACCGCCATCTATTCGACCGCAACATCGCGCCATGCGGAGGCGCCACGAGGCATGGAGTTCCTCTACAGCCTCAACCGGCTCAACGTCGCGACATCCCGCACGCCAAATGCGTGTCGATCGTCCTTGGCTCGCACAGGACGTGCATCAGGGCAATCGGATGATTGATATAGGGACTCGCGTCGCTGTCTTTCCGGCGTTGCATACGGTGCTTCTGCGCAGCGAACTCGACCGCGCGAATCACCAAACCGACGTTGTAGGAATCGTTCATTAGATTACTCTACCTCCCTCCTGCAAACAATAAACAGGCCAATCCAAGTCGTCAGCCAGGCGCACTAAAGAGGGCGTCAAGACGCGAGATAGACGACATCAGCCGCGAGGTCTACCAACGATTCGGCGACCTTGACGTCATCATGGAAGAAAACTCGCCTCATCTGTTGGCCAAGCTCCCGCCTGAGAAAGATTGACGTGGCGTCGGAAGCCGGAACCATCACAGCCGACGAAGCGGATGCGCTATGGCGCCGCCGCGAGCGGCGCGTGCGAGGTGCGTGGCGTCGTAAAAGGGTCTGTGAGGCTCATTTTTCATCCATCGCATTGAGCGGAACCGATCCGCATGCAGTGGATGATAGAATGCTCTTCGATAGAGGGCACGCGTCTCTTACTGAACTGACCTGGAGTCCTTCCGCTCACTGAACAGAAG
>JASHRR010000738.1 GCA_030037185.1 Xanthobacteraceae bacterium
AAGGGTCTGCTGATCTGCGTTACAAGCCGGGTTTTGAGCGACGGCCTGGTCAACCGCCGCTTCGGTTGTCAGGCCCAAGCCGCCCCGCAAAGGGGGGCGGTGGTTGACACTCGTTCAATGTCCTGATGTCCCACTCCTGATGCCTTGTTGCTGCTCGCTGAGGAGCTCCACCTGGAGCGCGGTTCCTTCGACGCCAACGACCTTGATGCGGCTGCCGGCCGGGATATCAGCGCCGCTGATCCGCCACACGGTGTCGCCGATCGGTATGGTGCCGGAGCCATCGACGATCGGTTTTTCCAATGTAAAGACGCGTCCGACAAGGGCATCAGCCCGGCGATTGAGGAACGGCTGATCGGTTGCCGTGCCCACCTGCATTGAGAGCCGGCGCCACAGCGGGATCGCGGCCACGGAGAATACCGCGAAGGCGATGAACTGGGCCTGCCAGCTCCAATCAACGAATATCGAGATTGCGCCGACCAGCATCGCCGCAATA
This sequence comes from Xanthobacteraceae bacterium, assembly GCA_030037185.1. The sequence goes on from JASHRR010000738.1 coordinate 494, forward strand.
CCGAGCCATAGCATGAAGACGCCGGGCGCCAGCGCCTCAAGAACGAGCAGCAATCCGCCGACGATGAACCAGTCCCAAAATCCGAGCGAGGCGAACAGCGTGAACATAGAGCGGGCTCAGGTTGGATTGGAATCCGGGCTCGGACGATTGGCGCCTGCTGCCGGCAGGCTCGGCCGCGGCGGCGCGCTCGCAGCGGCGCCGCCCGAATTTCCACCGAACGTGGCCCTGGCGATTTCAGCGATGCCGCCGAGCGAGCCGAGCACACTGCTTGCTTCGATCGGAAGCATTAGCACCTTCTGGTTCGGCGAATGGGCGATCTCCGTCAGGGCGCGCAGGTATTTGTCGGCGATGAAATAGTTGATCGACGCCACCTGACCCTTGGCGATGGCGTCGCTCACGAGCTCGGTGGCCTTGGCCTCGGCCGCAGCGGAGCGCTCGCGCGCCTCGGCGTCACGGAAGGCGGCTTCGCGGCGGCCTTCCGCTTGGAGAATCTGGGCCTGCTTGGCGCCCTCGGCCCTCAGGATCGCTGACTGCCGGTCACCTTCCGCGGTCAATATTTCGGCGCGCTTGTCGCGTTCGGCCTTCATCTGCCGGCCCATCGCCTCGATAAGGTCTGCGGGCGGCACGATGTCCTTGATTTCAACCCGGTTGACCTTGATGCCCCATGGCGACACGGCGGCATCGACGACGCGCAGCAGCCGTTCGTTGATTTCGTCGCGATGCGACAGCATCTGGTCAAGGTCCATGGCACCCATCACGGACCTTATGTTTGTCATCGTGAGCTTGACGATCGCCGACTCGAGCGAGGCGATCTCGTAGCTCGCCTTGGCGGCGTCGAACACCTGGAAGAACGCGATGCCGTCCACCGTGACACTGGCATTGTCCTTGGTGATGACCTCCTGTGACGGAACGTCGATCACCTGCTCCATAACGTTCATCTTGCGACCGATGCGGTCGATAAAGGGAACCACGAGATTGAGACCAGGCCGCAGCATTCTGGTGTAGCGGCCGAATCGTTCGACGGTCCAGTTGTAACCCTGCGGCACCGTCTTGACGCCCAGCATGAGCGTGAGGATGGCTAGGAAAACGACGCTGAGGACGAAAATGTCGTAGCCGCCGAACATCTGCTAACTCCCTGCGGGCCGCTTCAAACCCATTCTTAGCCTTCGCGGGCGGGGGAGGCCTGTGTGGGGCCTTTCCTTCAAACCGGGACGAACCACAACACAGCGGGCGTCGCAAAATATCAAAGCAGCCGGGCGCTGCTCGGTGACCAGGCACGGCAGACGGGTTGGATGCTTGAAGGGATCAGACTCCACTGCAATCAGATAGTACCTCTGGCAGGCTTAAACTATGCTGTTGTGGCGGTTTTCGCATTTTTCTGGTTTTCCCTGAGGGCTTCGGCGTTTTCTCGGCCCTAAGTGCTTGATTTGACTGAAGCCGAGCACCGCCAAAATCGACACGCTTCACGGGGGGGCTGGCGGGGGCGAGCCGAAGTGCCCGCGCGGCCCCGCGTCCGGGAGGCAGGCACGGCGCGCAAGAGCGCGCCTTTTGCCCCTGCAAGCGATTCCGGATGATGCGCTCTAGGCCGCTCTAGGCCCAGCCCTGGAGTTCCCGCAGCACCACCGTCTCGATCACGTTCATTCCCCACTCGCTGTCGTTGAGGCAGGGAACGGCGGTGAAATTTTCGCCGCCTGCGTGGCGGAAATATTCCGCATTCTCCCCCGCGATCTCCTCAAGTGTTTCAAGGCAATCCGCCGCAAAACCCGGCGTGATGACGGCGAGATTCTTCACCCCCCGCGCCGCCAGCTCCTTGACGGTAATATCGGTGTAGGGTTTGAGCCATTCGGCGCGGCCAAACCGCGACTGGAATGTCATGACGAGCTTCCCGTCATCGAGGCCCAGCCGGTCGCGCAACAACCGGGTGGTTTTTGCGCAATGGCAATAATAGGGATCGCCTTTATCGAAATAGCTTTTCGGAATGCCGTGAAACGAGGCGAGGATAACGTCAGGTACGAACGTCAGCGCTTCCAGATGGGCTTCGAGCGAGGCCGCCACCGCCTCGATATATGCCGGTTCGTCGAAATACGGCGGCGCGATGCGCAGCGCCGGCTGCCAGCGCAACGCCATCAGGGCGCGGAAGACTTCGTCGCACACAGTCGCGCTGGTGGCAGCAGCGTATTGCGGATAAAGCGGCGCCACCAGAATCCGTTCGCATCCCCGCGCCGCCAGCGCCGTGAGGCGCGAACGGATGGAGGGATTGCCATAGCGCATCGCCCAGTCGACGATCACTCGTTTGCCGCGCAGCGCGAGCGTGGCTGACAGCTTCTCCGCCTGCGAGCGCGTGATCGTTTTCAGCGGTGATTCGTCCTTCTCCCGGTTCCAGATCTTCTCGTAGTCGCGCCCTTTTCGCCGCGGCCGCGCCGGCAGGATGATCGCGTTGAGCACGAATTTCCAAAGCATCGTATCTTCCTCGATCACCCGCTTGTCATTGAGGAACTCGCGCAGATAGCGCCGCACCGAGGCGGCATCGGTGGCATCGGGCGTGCCGAGATTGACGAGAACCACGCCGACCGATCCGGACTGAACCTTCGGATGGTCCACGGGGCGGGGGGTCAAAGCTGCCGGATCGATAACCTTGTTCATTGTTTTCACTCTATGCCAACGCCGTAAGGCGGCGCATTTGGTTGGGCGGCGCCAAGCTGACCCGAACGCCGATGTGGACTGTTGCAGCGCGGGCTCGACCTCCCAGCAACTGCAGTTTGGCAAAACCCGCGCGACCGGCGCTGACGGGCCGGCTTGGCGCGTCAGCGGCGGCACCGAAGCACCGGCGAGGCCGCGAAACAATCCCGTCCGGACCCCTCTCAACAACCTCTGAGAGCAGACATTCGTTGAGCACACTTAGGAGTGTGAAGCTATCCGGGCCATACCACGCTCCCCCCTACAGCGTGTGAAAGCGGCCGTTGAACCGTCGGCCGCATTGCGACGACAAACGAGGAGAGAATTTGCAAACTCCTCCCTAGCAATTCTCTCGCACTGGGCGCCAGCACGCATGGCGCCCTTTTTTTTGCTCCCTTTCCTCGCCGATCAGGCGAGACCTCAAGGCGGCGGCGCCACCGATACCAGCGCTGCCATGCACGCAGGGGGTTTGACGACGGCCCGAGCTCGCGGCATTGATCGGCAATCCATGCACCAGGCCTTGTCCTTCAGCCAAAAACTCGTTCGCATTGCGGAATCCGTGCTGATCGGAGCGTTTGGCGGCTTTCTGTTCAATGCCGCGAAATTTCCGGCCGGGTGGCTCGCCGGGTCGATGGTGTTCGCCGCGGTGGCGGCGCTCGCCGGCCGCCCGATCGATATGCCGAGGTCGCTCGCACGCGTCTGTTCGATCGTGCTGGGGATCGCAATCGGCGCGGTGGTGACGCCAGAAACGTTGCGCGGGATGATAAGCTGGCCGCTGAGCATCGTCGCGGTGGCCATTTCCGTCGCCGCCGCCACGCTTGCGACCTATGCCTATCTCACGCGGGTGCATGGCTGGAATGCGCTGACAGCGATCTTTGCGAGCCTGCCGGGCGGGCTTGCGCAGGTGATGGCGCTGGCGACCGAAGCCAAGCGCAAGTGCGACATACGCGGCGTCGCCATTGTGCAGAGCCTGCGGGTGATGATCTTAACCGTCGTGGTACCGGCGGCGCTGTCGCTCACCGGGCGTGTCAGTGCCGTGCGCCGGCCGGCGAGCCCGATCACCCTCGCCGACGCGCCGGTTGCTTTCGCGATTCTGGTTGCCGCCGCCTCGGCGACGGGGCTCGTCCTGCTGCGGCTCGGTTTTCGCGGCGGCCTATTCTTTGGAGCGCTGGCGGTGTCTGCGGTGCTGCACGGTGGCGCGTTCATCGAGGTCACCATGCCGTCCTGGCTCACGACTGCCGCGATGGTAGGGCTCGGCACGCTGAGCGGCGGACGCTTCGCCGGCATGCCGTTCCGGCTGCTGCTGGCATACCTTGGCGCTGCCTTCGGCGCGTTCGCGGTATCGCTGGCGGTCACCGCCGCGATCGGCTTCGCCGTGACGCTGGCGGCGCCACTGCCGCTTGCTGAGGTGATCGTCGCCTACGCGCCGGGTGCGGTCGACGCGATGATGATTCTCGCGCTAGCGCTTGCCCTCGATCCGGTTTTCGTCGGTGCGCATCACCTGGCGCGCGTCTTCGTGGTCTCGCTGGCGCTGCCGATTCTGGCCCACTACTTTTCCGCGTCCGAGTCGAAAACCGCCAAGAGCGGCTGGACGTCGCGCCCGCGCGGAGACGGATCGGGCGATTGATGCCTCCCATCATCCGGCGATGCGGGAAATCTGGGCGCCGCAGGCCGAAAGCTTGTCTTCGAGGCGTTCGAAGCCGCGGTCGAGGTGATAGACCCGGTTGACCATGGTCTCGCCCTCGGCGGCCAGCGCGGCGATGACCAGGGACACCGAAGCGCGCAAGTCGGTCGCCATCACCGGGGCGCCCCTGAGCCGGCTGCGCCCTTCGACCGTGGCGGTCTCGCCATTGAGATGGATGCGGGCGCCGAGACGCGCCAGTTCCTGCACGTGCATGAAGCGGTTCTCAAAAATGGTTTCGGTGATCCGCGATGTGCCGTTGGCGCGGGTCATCAGCGCCATGAGCTGCGCCTGCAGATCGGTCGGGAAGCCCGGGAACGGCGCCGTCGAAACGTCGACCGGGACAATGCCGGCGCCGTTGCGCGCGACCCGGATTCCGGCATTGGTCGGGGCGATCTCGGCGCCGGTCTGCGCAAGCACGTCGAGCGCCGTCTGCAAGAGTTCCGGCCGGCCGCCTTCCAGCAGCACATCGCCGCCCGTCATCGCCACCGCAATCGCAAAGGTACCGGTCTCGATGCGGTCGGGCAGCACGGTATGGCGCGCGCCGGACAATTGCGGCACGCCCTCGACGACGATTTTCGAGGTCCCGGCACCGGTGATCTTGGCGCCCATTTTGTTGAGACAATCGGCCACATCGACGACTTCGGGCTCGCGCGCCGCATTTTCAATGACGGTCGTGCCGCGGGCGAGCGAGGCGGCCATCAGCGCCGTGTGAGTGCCGCCGACCGTAACCTTGGGAAACACGATGTCGCCGCCGCGCAGGCCATCGGCCGCCCGCGCGATCACGTAGCCGGCGTCAACGTCGATCTCGGCGCCAAGGCTCTGCAGCGCCTGGATGTGGAGATCGACTGGTCGGGTCCCGATGGCGCAGCCGCCCGGCAACGACACCCTGGCCTCGCCCATGCGGGCGACCAATGGCCCGATCACCCAAAAACTGGCTCGCATCTTCGACACCAACTCATACGGCGCCTTGGTATCGACGATGCCGGCGGCTGAGATGTGCAGGGTCTGGCCCTGATAAGCGCTGTCGCCCGGCCGCTTTCCATTCAGCATCACGTCGACGCCGTGATTGTTGAGGATGCGCTGGAGCAGCGAGACGTCCGCAAGACGCGGCACGTTGTCGAGGATCATGGTGTCGCGGGTGAGCAAGCTCGCGATCATCAGCGGCAAGGCGGCGTTCTTGGCGCCGGAAATCGGGATGCTGCCGTGAAGCGGCTGGCCGCCAACAATGCTGATACGATCCATGAGAGCCCCTTGTTTTCCTTAACAGCAAACTGCCCGCGCCTGTGCAAACGCAACCCGCTCACGCCCTTACCCGCAAGCACAGCGTGGTAAATAGTAGCGCCCCTGCTTTGCGGGGGAGACAGCGGCTAGGCCGACCGCTTGTCGGCGACAACTCGGACGGAATCGTGAGTGGTAGCGGAAGCCGCGTCCTGCTCCGCCCCGCCCGTTTCCGCGGCGCGCTGGTGCGCCTGAACCTTGCGACGCCGCAAATTGGCCCTGAGCTCCGCAGCGAGTCGCTCCGCGCGCACGTCCCGCCTCGTCGAGCGGCCGGTTGAGCCTGCCTTCGTCATGGCCCCTGATAGCTGCTCTGGCAGAGAGCGGCAAGCATGCCGCCGGCCTCGCCAGTCGGGCGGTTCGCGAAACGCCAATTCTGCACATCGGGTGGAATCCTTCAGCATCGGGCATCTGTCGCAACTGCTATCCTTGCACCCCGGCGGCCCTTATGGCAGGTTCGCCCCGCCTCCCGCCGCCCCGCTTGCCGTGCACGCGGCGCCGCGGTCTTCGCTGCCGTAGCTCAGTGGTAGAGCACTCCCTTGGTAAGGGAGAGGTCGACAGTTCAATCCTGTCCGGCAGCACCAGGAAAGCCCCGTCAAATCAGGATGTTACAGCGCCACGTGCGACAGTTGTCGAGGTCGCGCCAGGATCTGCACTCACCATGCACTCACCGCAACGCTGTCTCGCGCTGGCGGGCGAGCACTGTTCACCAAACGTAGATCGAAGATGAATGGTTGCATAACCGATCGCCTCACAGAGGGGAGACGCACCGAGCAGCCTCGGTGGTCACGACGCGCCCGCCGCACACAGGCCGCCGCGAACTCGACCATCGCCGGACCGGGAGAGCCTTCAGTGCCAACGTCTCTTGGACCCGGTCCGCGCGCTCGCAACCCGCCCACTTCGAGATTTTCCCCAAAAAGTTTAAAAAAAGCTTTCTGGAAAAACGGACGCATGTGGTTACGCGCGTAACTGGTGAGCCAACCGTTAGCCATCGGAAAAGGTCTCACGCCCTGAGCCTTCATTTCTTCGTATCGCTGCTTGAACTGTTGCTTGGCCTCTTCGCGTGACCCGGCGAGGCCGTTGTTAGGAGGAGGAGCAGGAAAGGGAGAGGTGTTCACCGACCAGGACCATCTGGCTTCACTGTGCTCCTTGTAGATACGACCGACGGACTTTCCCCGATCCAAGACAACATAGTCGTCCTTCGCATCGTCCCAGCCCATGTGTGTTTTCATTGTTCTCAGGACAAGGGTCATTGCTGGATTTTTGCGCTGGTTCGTTCGTTGCTTTCGCGAAAGGCAATCGCGGCGAGCCTGTTGCGTGTTCTGCTCGACTGACCGCGGCATCAAGCGCCCGCACTTTGCGCGCCAGTTCGTGCATGCTCGCCTCGACGTGCTGCGTCAATCCTTTGAGGATGGAAACATCGCCGGCCAGGTGTTTCACTGAGATGAGCAGCTGTTCAACGCTGGCTACGCGCCTTCGCGGACGATCACGGACCCTGGAACCCTCATCCCGTTTTGGTCGCGATCGACAGTTCGGGTGACACCCTCTCGCGGGTAATGAATCGTTTCGCGTCCGCGATGGCGCGTTCCGATGGCCAGGCACGTAGCGGGAGCCGTCGACCGGTTCGCCAAGCAGTGGGGGTTGGCGACGCCGGCGGGGAAGCCAACGAAATCACCCTCCCTCAGAAGATGTTCGCCATTGTTGTCGATGAGGGTCACTTCACCGGAAAGTACGTAGATAAACTCGTCCTCCTGCTCATGCCAGTGATTACCCGTTGGTTCGAAGCCCGGCTTCAGGGCGATGTGGTTCACCCCAAATTGGTTGATGCCGACGCACTTGCCAAGCCAGACTTCCCGGAAGCCCTTGTAAAAGTCGGGGTTCCACTCCGGTGGCGGATTCTTTGGAGTTTGATAGAGGTTGGCGAGCTTCGTCTCAATCTTCGCATCGTTTGTCATTCCAAATCTCCACCGGGGCCGGCATGGGGATAGGCCCCCGCTATCTCAGCGCATTTTTTCGGCGCGCGTAACGGCACGGTCAGCGACGCGCGGCATTCATTCGCCATCGAGATAGCGCTTGAGTGCCTTGCCCGACAGCCTTGTGGTAACCCGGCGCTCGGCGCTCGCGACCAGTTTCTCGATAAGCGCGGTTAATGTATAACCTCGGCGGCGTGCAAGGCGGCCCATTTGCGCCCGGGTGGCGGCGTTGAGAATGAGACCGACGCGCGCTTTCTCGCCGTTGACGCCAAGGCGGCGCTCGATGTACCGGGCTTGTTTTTCGGCATTACTCAAGGGCATGAACGCGGATCCGCTTGGTTGACATGGGTTATACATTAACCAATGCCATTGACCAGAAACAAGCCGGGAAGCTTGAGAATAGGGCTTATTCTTTCGTAGTGCCGCGCGCGCCAAGCCTGCTCCACCTCCACCAGCATGCGGCGGAGCTCTCGTAACCCCCGGGCCACCTCAGCGCAGCCGCGTTCGAGTTCCTCGAAGCGGCGGTCGAAGGGCACTCGAACCGCAATCCTCTACGCGTTTGACGTCATCGAGCATGACGGCGAGGATATGCGCATTCTCCCGTTCCTTGACCGCAAGGCCGCGCTGGCGCGGCTATTGCGCAACACCATGGCAGGCATCCTATTCAACGAACACATTGCTGAGGACGGCCCTATCGTCTTCGCACACGCCTGCCGACTTGGCGCTGAGGGCATCGTCTCAAAGAAGGTGGACAGCGCCTATCAGTCCGGCCCGTGCCGGGTGTGGATCAAGGTAGGCAATCCCGCGTGCATCGCGGTGCAGCGGGAGCGGAGCGAGCTTTGGAACCGGTGAGCTTGAGGCGATGACCCGCCGCAAAGCCGAAATCACCCGCGCCGACCTCGAACGCAACTGGCCGCATCATGTGGCGCTCCCGTCCGAAAAGACGCGAGGCCTCGTGAACCCGTGTCCCCGTTGGATTCCAGCACCTTCGCGACCGGGCAGGTTAGGCGCCAGGTCAAGCCTGAGGGCGCATAATCAAGATCAACCTTACCGTCCACACTGCGCTCAGCCATCGCTTCCATGACGATGGTGCCGAACCCTCTGCGCTTTGGCGGAGATGCCGGTGGCCCATCGCGTTCGACCCATCTCATAGTGAAGGCGTCGCTGTCGGCGCCCCAAGAGATTTCCAGCCGACCCATATTGACGGAGAGCGCCCCGTATTTTCCGGCATTGGTCGCAAGCTCATGGATTGCGAGGCCAATGGCTTGGGCGGCAGCCGCGTTCAGAAGCAGTCTCGGTCCGTCAAAGTTGATCCGAGTTCCGATCAGGTCCGCAAAGTGCCCGAGTTGACTTTGCACTAAATCCTTCACATCAATTCGGTGCCACTCATGCCGAACCAGCAGGTCCTGATTGGCCGCAAGCGCCTGGATACGCTTGCTGAAGCGGCCAATGAAGTCCTGCGCTTCACCCGCGGCGGTCTGGCGAGCAATCACCTGTACGAGACTGAGAATGTTCTTGGTGCGATGCCGCGCTTCTCGCATCAGCAGCTCGGTCCGCTCCTCATAAGTTCTGCGATCGGTTACGTCCAGAGCCACGGTAATAAAGAGACGTCGCCCGTCTGACTGGGTTCCCAAGCCGGAAGAAACAAAATTCCAAATGCGTTTCTCGCCGCCGAGAGTGAGAGTCAGTTCGTCGGTCCGTGTCTCCGGTTCCGTTGCAATAATCTCTCGAATCAGCTCCAGTGCCTCGCCCGATGACTCGCCGTAGGCATGTATTGTCCAATCCTGCAAACAGCGGAAGTGGTCTGCCGAGACAACTCTCGCTGCCTTGAGCCAACTTTGGCTGATGGCAAGGACTTGTTCCCGATCATCGTACAACGTAGTAGGCACTGGCGAGTGGAGAATTGAGGTCCTGAATCGCTTCTCGCTCTTGGCTAATTCCTCTTCGGCACGCTTGCGGTCCGTAATGATACGGCCTTCCGGAACGATGAGGAACACATCGCCCTGCTTATTTCTGACCGGGTGCAGCGAGAAGTCGAATATGACCTCCTCGCCCGAAGGACGAATGAGCGGCGCCTCGTAGCGAATGAACTCGCCCGCCGCGGCACGCCCGATCGCCTCGCGCAGCTTCTCCGGCGCCCCGGACGTGTGAACGAACCACACCGTTTCCCAGAACGGACGGCCAACCACGTGCTCACGTTTGCTGCCAAAGGCGTCGCCCGCGAACTCCAGCGAGGCGCGGTTCGCTTCCAACAGAGTCCCATCGGGTGAAAGCAGCCCAATATACTGGTAGGTTCCGTCGTAAATGGCCCGCAGCCGTTCTTCGCTGTCGCGCAGAGCGTCTTCGGCACGCTTGCGGTCCGTAATGTCGCGATTCGTTTCCAGCGCAAACATCTCGCCGTCGTAGGAGACGGGGACAATGCGGCTCTCGACCACGATCTCCCGTCCGTCGCGCGTGGTATGGGTGAGTTCGCCGGACCAGCTTTCCCCATGGACAATCCGCGCGTCGATGTCCTTGATAGAGATGGGGGCGCGAGTGTGGAGCAACTCGTGGGTTCTGCGTCCCTCCGCTTCGCCAGCCGTATAGCCGTATAGTCTTTCGGCCCCGCGGTTCCAGTACGCGATGCCGCGGCCAATCTTCCACGTCAAAATCGCATCCTGCGACTGGTTCAGAAGGTCAGCTTGGCGCTGGACCAATTCCTCGCGCAACTTGCGCTCGGTAATGTCCTGAGCGGTACCAACCATGCTGACAGCGCGCCACTCGGGCAAGGCATCCTCGAAATGCGTAAGCCCGTGAGCCTCGACCCACCGGACCTCGCCATCTCCCCTCAGGTGCCGGAACTCGGTTGCGAAGGCTTTCGGATCGGCGGGGTCGAGCGCCGCTTCGATGGCCGCCCAAACCTTCTCTAGGTCCTCCGGATGTACTCGCTTCGTGAACTCTCCGGTGTCCGTCTTGTCTTTGGCAACGTCGAACATTTGCTTCAATCGTTTGTCCCATAAGGTAACGTGATGGAGCGGGTCGTACTGCCACCAACCGAGCTGTGCTGCATCGAGGGCAAGCTGGAGACGCTCTTTGCTCTCCCGCAAGGCCCGCTGCGCCTGCTCGCGCTCGATTGAAAGGCGCATCCGGGTAATTAAGATCACGCAGAAAGATGCCAACGGAACAAACAGCACGAGGTCCCCTGCATCAGCGGGGTTTTCAAGATAGAAAGAAAAGCGTGGCTGTAGCACGAAGAAATCGGCCGCAACAGCGCTGAGCACGACGCAAAAAAGGCCCGCACCGAACCCGCTGATCAGCGTTGTGATTATAACTGCGGGAAAGAACGTAATGAATGGGACGCCCACAACATATGGATCAATAGCGAGCCGCAGCACCGTGGCAACCCCAACGGACGCGAAAGCAAGGGCGTAGGCTCCGACAGTTCCCGGCCGCAACGCCGGGACATCGATGTAAAATGAAGGCAACCTTTCCGCGAGGGTCAGGCGCATCGGTGATGCCCCTCTTGTAGGGGACGCATCCGCTTTTGGTGGTCCAACTCGCCAGTTCCCATTCGAGTTGCAGCGCGCATTGTGAAAGTGGTTGACCACTGCACTCCTCCTCCCATTGGGGTGTGCCAAGACAGCCAGGAACGGGTGGCATCCACGCCCGGCGCCGCCCGCGATTTTTTTTGTTGCTGCACGGGCGTCGATGCGTCGCGGCAGTCCGTCACGGACGCTTCAAGGAAGTCAAAGGGCTGAAGTACGGTTAGCCTCAAACCGCTATTCGACGTCGAGGTACACCTTAAGCGCCTTGCCCGAGAGCTTTGCCAGCGTGCGCCGCTCGGCGCTTTCGACCAGTTCCTCGACCAGCGCAGTTATCGTACAACCCTTGTGGCGGGCGAGGCGGTTCATTTTGGCCCTAGTGGTGGCGTTGAGAATGAGGCCGACGCGCGCCTTCTCGCCATCGACGCCAAGATGGCGCTCACGATAGCGGGCCTGTTTTTCAGAGTTGCTCAACGCCATAGACCTAGCTCCGGTTGCCTTTGAGATAGTTATACGTTAACCAATGCGCAAGCCGGGAGCAAGCCGGTAATGGGCTTGCTGGCAAGTGCGCGCGGCACTGCGATGGCCGTGAGCAGCTGCCGCGTTCGGGGCTTCAAGCCCAGTTCTTGCAATCACTCGGACGGAGAGGCCTCTGGCGACAGTTTGGTCGCCGACTACATCGAGCAACGCCTGCTCGCCGCCGCAACGGCTGGAGAAAATCCTCTCAGCGGTGCTCGACCGCCGCGAGGAGCGCGCCGTGCCCAGTTCTGTACCGAAGTGGCGCACCCGGAACAATTCGAACGTCCGATCCCAAATTCGTCGTTTGCAGGTTGGCACCGCCGTTGGCGCACAATGCTTCACGCAGACCCCAACATCGTCGGCAGGTGCTGGCGGGACGCTGGGCATACCGTCACGCAAGCAACTTGCGCCATTCGTTAGTAGTCGACGAGCCCATGAAAGCCGATAAGAGCGCAAAACGGTGCCGCAATCGGCGCCGGTAAGCGTTTGATTTCAGCTGAGTGCTGGTCGCAGTGTGGATTTGAACCTGCGAGCCCCTCGCAGTGTGGATTTGAACCTGCGAGCCCCTCGTCGCGAACGCGGTGAGCGGTATTCCGTGTATCGGATTGAAATCTATGGGCCGCTTCCAGCGGAAGCCGCTGACCCGGCGCAAATGCGAAATCAGCCGCGCCGGTCTCAAGCGCAAATGGCCCATCAGATTGTGCTACAGGCTGTAATGTCGATTTTTTTGACTCGTTACCGTTAAAAAATATCATTAATTGTGGTCTCTGCTTTGTGATTCTTCCGAAATGAGCAAGCTTCGCTACCGCACGGCTTTCGGAGACTAGCGGCATGAGTGTCGCGGCAGTTGGCGTTTTCAACATTTTCAGCGTACACATAGTTTCTCTCTGTGTTGCGCTCCTCGCGCTAGTCGCGGTGTTTGTTTATATTCCATTCGTGAGTGATTACGCATTTTGGTTTATGCTTGCAGCCTACATTGGGTTGGCCGGACATAGGTAGGGACATCTCTGCCGTCGTGTCCGAAGGGACGGCCACGACCATCGGCGCTCCCGCTGTATTTACCAACCTCAGCGGGAGTCCTTGCGGTTGCATGTGTGGGCCTGTAGCGTGAGATCACGCGGGGCGTTGAGGTAGATGAGGCCCTCATGTTGAAGCGCATCGCACTTCTCGGAGCGATGGCCGCGCTGATAATCGTGAAACCGTCGAACGCCGTTGCGCAAGGTTGGGATGGCTGGGGCGGGATGGGCTTCCCATTTCCGCGTTTTTGCTGCGGGGAGCGTCGGTTTTTCCCCAGACGGGACTTTTGCTGCGAGGGGCGCCGGTTTTTCTCCAGACCAGTCTTTTCCGAGGAGAACCGGTTTTTCCCCAGACCGTTCTGGCGTCCGCCCTATTTTTACGGGGATAGGTTCGCACCATACGTCTATAACCCGTATCTGGGTTATACCGATGACGGTTATGGCTATTATTGAGTTGGCGTAAGCCGTACAGGGCACATCGGCTTCGGCCGGTATATGGTGGCCATGCGCTTTCGCGTCGAACCTTTGACCGAGCTTTCTACGGCTATTCATCCAGCCTCGAATGTATAGGCCAATTCCAGCGCGGCTTCTTCCGTCCCCGTCGCATGGCTCGCTCGGTCACGACATCCCGCCAGCTGAAGGAGGCGCAACCGTGGCATCGACGAGATTAACCTTCGCAACGCGCTGCGCGGGCGCTGCGCGGGGGTTTACTTCACCACCAGCACGGGGCAGGGCGCAAGATGCACAACCCGGTCAGCACGACTGCCGATCATGCGTTCGTAGAAGGCCGAATGCCCTCTGGCGCCGATGACGAGCAAATCGGCTTTGAGGTTGCGTGCGAGGTCGATGATGTCGCGTACCGGATGTCCCGCGACCACGTAAGTTTTGAGGCTTATACCGTTTCCAAATCAGAGTGACTTTGTGATGTAGGGGAACGACGTGATGGATTTGACGAGTGCCGGATTGCGTTCGATGTAGAGTGCGGCGTCCTCAAGCTTTGCATAGACCTCATCCATGGATTTGAGGGCGTAGTTCTTGAATATTTTTTCCCGAATTTCGTCCCAGAGATTTTCCTGAGGGTTCAGCTCG
>JASHRR010000739.1 GCA_030037185.1 Xanthobacteraceae bacterium
AACCGACGATGGCATCGCGCTACCTGCGCCATCACCATACAGGAGTCAATCGACTTTGCGTTCACATCCCCTCAGGCCCGCGCGCAATCGCTACGATCCCGGTGCGCGACACCTCGACAAGGCCGAGCGGCAGCATCAGGTTAATGAACTGGTCGATTTTCGCAGAGCCCCCGGTGATCTCGAACACGAAGCTTTCCGTCGTGGCGTCGATCACCCGCGCGCGAAACGCATCGGAGAGCCGCAGCGCCTCGACCCGGTTGTCGCCCTTGCCCCGCACCTTGACCATTGCAAGCTCGCGCTCGATCGCCAGGCCGGCGATCGTCATGTCGACCACACGATGGACCGGCACCATGCGGTCGAGCTGGTTCTTGATCTGCTCGATCACCATCGGGGTGCCGCGGGTCACGATGGTGATGCGCGAAAGGTGTTTCTCGTGCTCGGTCTCCGAGACGGTGAGGCTCTCGATGTTGTAGCCGCGCCCGGAGAACAGGCCGATGACGCGCGCCAGCACGCCCGGCTCGTTATCGACGATGATTGCGAGGGTGTGGGTTTCAATCGCCTCTGTGACCGTCGCAGAAGGGTAGTGGGTGGTGCTCGCGGTGGTGTTCACAGGCTCGGTTCCATCAATTGCGTAGGGTTGCCGCTGCCTCACCGCAGCTGCTTGCCGATCGGAATCCCGGCGCGCGGGACTGCCGACGCAAGTCGGCGCAGCAAGCGCCCTCTTTTGATTGGCGGGCGCAGGCGACAACCCCGGGACTATGATTGTCGCAGGATCAGCTCCCTCGATCCTGCGCGGGTTGCTGGATGCCCCTGTCGCGCAGCATTCAGCCACCAAGCTGGGGGCGCGCAGCCGATCACACCATCACCTTCCCCTCCTCCGTGACCGCATCCTCCAGGCTCTGCGCCGCGTCGCCGAGGAGCATCTCGTTGTGGGCCCGGCCTGACGGAATCATCGGGAAACAATTCTCCGCCGGATCGACCACGCAATCGAAGATCACTGGCCGCTTCACCTCGATCATCTCGTTGATGGCGGCGTCCAGTTCGCCCGGCTTTTCGCAGCGGATGCCGACCGCGTGATAGGCCTCAGCGAGCTTGACGAAATCCGGCAAGGCCGCGGTGTAACTCTGCGAATAGCGCCCGCCGTGCAGCAGCTCCTGCCATTGCCGCACCATTCCCATGTACTGGTTGTTGAGGATGAAGATCTTGATCGGCAACCGGTACTGCACGGCAGTCGACATCTCCTGCATGGTCATGAGCACCGAGGCCTCGCCGGCAATGTCGATGACAAGCGAATCCGGGTGGGCCGTCTGCACGCCGACCGCGGCCGGCAGTCCGTAGCCCATGGTGCCGAGCCCGCCCGAAGTCATCCAGCGGTTCGGCTCTTTGAACCCGAAGAACTGGGCCGCCCACATCTGGTGCTGGCCGACTTCGGTGGTGATGTAGACGTCGCGATCCCGCGTCGCCGCGTAGAGGCGCTCGATTGCGTATTGCGGCTTGATGATGCGCTCGGACGTCCGGTAGGCCAGCGACTTTCGGCCGCGCCACTTTTCGATCTGGCCCCACCACACCTTGAGGGCGCCGCGGTCCGGCGCCGCGCCCATTTCGCGCCACAGCCGCACCATGTCGTCGAGCACGTGCGCGCAGTCGCCGACGATGCCGATATCGACTTTGACGTTCTTGTTGATTGAGGAGGGATCGATGTCGATATGGATTTTTTTCGAATGCGGCGCAAAGGCGTCGATCCGCCCGGTGATGCGGTCGTCGAATCGCGCCCCGACGCAGACCATGACATCGCAGCCGTGCATCGCAAGGTTAGCCTCGTAGGTGCCGTGCATGCCCAGCATGCCGAGCCACTGCGGATCGCCCGCAGACACCGCGCCAAGCCCCATCAGGGTCGAGGTCACCGGGAAGCCGGTCAAGCCCAGCAGCTCGCGCAGCAGCCGCGTTGCTGTCGGTCCCGAATTGATGACGCCGCCGCCGGTGTAGAACAGCGGCCGCCTTGCCGCCGCCATCAGGGCGACCGCCGCGCTGATCTTGCCAACATCGCCCTTGAGCTTCGGCCGATAGCCCTGGTGTGGAAACGCGTTCGGCTTCGCATAGGCGCCGGAGGCGAACTGGATATCCTTTGGGATATCGACCACCACCGGACCGGGCCTCCCGCTCGCCGCCACATAGAAGGCTTCGTGCAGCACGCGCGGCAGGTCGGCGATGTTTTTGACCAGGTAATTGTATTTCGTGCAGGGCCTGGTGATGCCGACGGTGTCGCATTCCTGGAAGGCGTCGTTGCCGATCAGATGAGTCGGCACCTGGCCGGTGATGCACACGAGCGGAATCGAATCGCACAGCGCGTCGGTCAGGCCGGTGACGGCGTTGGTGGCACCCGGCCCGGAAGTGACCAGCACGCAGCCCACCTTGCCGGTCGATCGCGCATAGCCCTCGGCGGCATGAACGGCGCCCTGCTCATGGCGCACCAGGATGTGGCGCACCTTGTCCTGGTGGAACAGCGCGTCGTAGATCGGCAGCACCGCTCCGCCCGGATAGCCGAACACGTGTTCGACGCCCTGATCGGCCAGCGCCCGGATCACCATCTCGGCGCCGGTCATCTGAGTGTCGGGGAGCGCTTGTGGGGCAGGGTCGGCGGTTGTGCCAGCTCCCGCTTTCGAAGCCGGTCCGCCCTGCTCGCCACCGCGAGCATCCGCCACCAGCAAGGGAGAGGAAACGGCCGCGCCGGATGCGATTGCCTTGCCGGCATGGGCAGGGCTGGCCGTTGTCACGGGTAACCCCTGCGGCTGGGGTGCGATCTTTCGCGAGCGGTCGGCTTCGATTCCCATTGGGATTACTCCGGCTACTGTGTCTCAACGCCGATTGATAGCGGGGGTGTCTTCCGGCATTAAAAAAGGGCCCCGAAGGCCCTCATTGCGCATCGCCACATTCGCGGACGGCTATCCGCCCCCGGCGATGCGCTCCCTAAGTACGATAACAAAATTTCTCATCATAGCCCTGCACGGTTACATTGTTGCGCGTAACTCTGGCGCTGCGCCGCGCCGCTGTCAAGGCTTTTTCGCAATAGGGCACCGTAGTTTTTTTTGCCACATTTGTGGCAGGACGTGGATCATCGGTCCATCGTCGGGCGTTAGATTCTCAATCGAGTACGATTTTATCGAGTAGATAAGGAAAACAGCATTGGCAACGCCTTCGAAAGAGGCCCGGGAACGGGCGGAACTCAAGTTCAAAAAAAAGGAAATCGAGGCGCGCGAGGCCTCCAAGGCCATGGCGGACTACCAGGCCGGCCTGATCGCCCAGCGTGAAAAGACCGCGCGGCTGAGAGCGCTGCGCCAAGCCAAGGAGGCCGCCGAAGCGTCCGGTCGCGCGGCGGAGAGGCTGGGTAGCGCTGCCACGAAGGAGGCGGCGAAGTCCGGCAACACTGGGAAAACTTCGCCCGCGCTGTGAGGTGTCTGGTCGCTGCCGCCCCCTAGGGCACCCGCGTTTGCGACGAGCCTGTCAGAATTGGCAGGGCGATATCCGGTCCTGGCGGGCCTGCACGTACGTCGGGCCGCGGTCGAACAGGTTCGAGGCTTGTCGAGCGCTCCGTGCCGACACAAACGCCGGCAGCGGCTCGTCTCGCCACCGAGCGCAAGAAACGCGGCCAGTGGGAGCCGGGTGCACCCGCCGGGCGGTAGCTTTGCGCCGCCCCGTTCTGTCGGGGTGCGCCGATTCCTGTTCTGCGGCGGTACGCAGAGGCTCAAAATCGCCCTTCGGCAGACGCGCTCTCAAACCCCGGGCATGACTGCCCAGGCCACGCCCGCGCGGGTCGTTTTAGAACGGATTGACGCAATCCCGCCGATGCGCGGGGCAACGCAGTACATGGTCCTACCCCCTCCCCAGCGCCCTCAACACTCCCTGCGGCGT
>JASHRR010000740.1 GCA_030037185.1 Xanthobacteraceae bacterium
CGACGGCTGGAACACCCTTTCCACAAAGCTTATTGATCAGCCGATTGACCTCGCAGCTTGATCAGCTATCTTCAAAATGCCGGAGATTGCGCCGCCAAAAAATTCCAACCAACTTCGCGACGGTGCCCGTTAGACAAAAGCGGGAATTCTCCAATGAATCGGGTGCGGGTTAGACACTTGGTTGAAGACATATCATCTTGATTTTGCAGATATAAAAATCTGACTCTGACTCCGTTAATCTTGGTTCGAATCCAGGTCCCCCAGCCGCTTGAAATTGTTAGATTATCTGCCGAATCGTCTTAGAACCGGATAGGCCAGTTGGGAGGTCCCGTCGCGAAGCCGGTTGGAATTTTTTGGCGGCGCAATCTCCCGCGTTTTAAAAATAGCTGATCAAGCTGCGAGGTCAATCGGCTGATCGATAGGCTTTGTGGAAAGGGTGTTCCAGCCGCCGACCGCCGTCGCTGACAGTTTGGAGGAAGCTGGCGACCGACTCTTCACCTTCACGCGCCTGCCGCCAAGCCAATGGAAGAGTGCACGCACCACCAACGCGATCGAGCGGCTGCACGAGGAATTCAAGCGAAGGATCAAGACGCAAACCGTGCTGCCATCCGCAGACGCGGCGGTAGGTTCAGCGTCAACCGAGGACCACTTAATTTAAAAGTCTGATCCCCCCGCGAAAGCATCGGCGTGGCCGCATCAAAGCCGACTGCCGGCTGCCCATTTGCGCGACAGAGGGGCCGTTAACACCCAAATGCGGGACTAGCCGTTCAGGCGCGCGCGGGCGGCTATATTGAGTTGGGGCCGCTGTCATCGAAGCTCACGAGGCCCTTGTCGAAGGCGGAGCCCCACTGCGGTCAGCGTTAGATTTTCGCGCGGAGCTACCAGATCGCCTCGACGCTGTTCAGAGCCTGTCATCTGGCACCACCGTCAAAAACGGACCTTCGGCTTAGACCCGAATCCGTCATCGACCTGGCGAATCGAGAAACGGATTGGCCTGAATTTTTTGATCATCATCGAGCGTCAGGTAGAATTTCTCGGCCGCCGGCTCGAGTTCGCGGACACCGCAAAGTGCTGCGTCTATATCGGCCCCCGCAAGCTTTGCTGGAATATCAGCGGGGCTCTCGCCGTCACAAACCTTCAGCATGTTTTCGTAGTATTCCTTGGCAGCTCTTCGAGCGCCGCCTTTTGACTGCCGTTTGGTTTTATCAGATATCGATTGTGGACAGACGGCGATCAAGTCGGGCACCACTGAGGTACAGGGCACCGGGCCGTAGCAAGGCTGCGTCCTGAGCCACGTCCTCCTCCGCCGCGGGCCGAAAACCACGACGACCAGCAGATGGCGTGACGTTGCTTTCATGCGTCTCTCTTTGCACTACTCAGAGTGAGGATAGAGTTACGGGTATCGGTCATGAGGATGTCCACCACGAATTGGCGATGGAGTTTGATGCTTTCGCCGATCTCGTCCTGCAGGCGATGTCAGACGCCCACGTCTGCGACGCAGATCGCGTCCGAGAACGCGTTCGAGAAAACGTTCGCGGGGTCGAGCTGATGTTTGGCGTCTACGAAGCGCGGGTGCTCGGGGTAGTTCTGCAGGAAGTCGCGAGGTTGCGCGTAAATGAGCCGCGACCAGGAGCAGCGGCCACCGAAGCGCAAGAGCACGCGCTCGATCTCGAGATAGAGGTTGGTCCGCTCGAGGTCGGCGACGTACGGCACGTCGACGTACATCACCGCCTGGCCCTTCGGCGGCGCCAGATATCCCAGGTCGTCGGCGCCGACGGGCCGCAGTGCGACGGCGCTCATCGCCTGCAGCGGATAGTTCGGCAGCAGAGTCCTCAGCTCTTCGATGACCTCGTCGATGCGGTCGAGTGGCACGGCGTACTCCAAGTTCACGAACGGATTCGTGGTGAAGGCCGCGTGCAGGCGCGAATCGATCTCGGCGTCGTACCACGTGCACAGCATCTCTTTTCTGTGCGTCGCGAGCAGCTTTTCGCGGCTTTGGTGGAACTGATTGGCGACGAGGCCTCCCACCATGCGGCGCAAGCGGCGCCACCGCCGCGGGTTGCGCTCGTTGGCAAACGCGACCAGCTTGATGGTGAACGCGTCGATCGGCGTGACCGTCGATCGACTGCGCGCGAGGACCACCGGACCGTGGATCGGCACCTGGATCTTCGTGAACACGATATCGGCGAGCGGAAACCACATTAGTCTCAAGGAGTAGTACTGCCGTGCCATCTCGGCGAACCGATGGCGCAGCGCGTCGAACGGCAGCGCGCGCTCGTGGACGTACGAATGGTACGGCGGCACACACCGCAGCGTGACGGCGTAGATGACGCCGAGCGATCCAATGCTGGCAACCGCCGCCTCGAAAAGATGCCGCTCGGCTGGATCCGTCGTCGATCGCTTCAAGCGCATCAACTCGGATCGTCCATCGGCACGGCCGACGCGTCCCGGCCTGAACACCACGAGCTCGATCTCGTCGACAAGCGAACACATGCTGCCGCTCTGGATGCAGGTGCCGTGCGTGGCGTTTGCAATTGCGCCGCCGAGCTGAATCGCGTCGACGTTCGGCAGACATGGCAGTGCGAGGCCCGCCTGCTCCATATGCGTGTAGAGATCGCGCATCCGTACGCCGGCCTCCGCTCGAATAGTCCGCGCCGCGACGTCCGTTGCCAGCACGCGATCGAGCTGTCCCACCTGCAGCGACACGTCGTCAGTGACTGCACACGCCGACCACGAGTGCAGCGCACCTGCGGGCTTGATCGTCCGCCCTGCACGGCCGATGTTCTCGACGATGGCGAGCAATTCGTTGAGGGAACGTGGCGTACAAATATCACGTGGGGTGAAGACGTGGGTTCGGCTCCACGTCGACGATCGGTGCACCGGCGTCAACACGCCGCCGGCTGCCGCCAAATCGGCCTCGCCGCGAGCACGAGCGCTTCCCCGCCGACATAAGGCACGCTCAACCGGCGCGTTGGGCGTCCGAATGCGTAGGCGCCGGCATAGATCGGGCTAGGCTGAGGGCGGGCGATGGCAGCGGAGCGGCTAAGGTCATCTTCGACGATCTCGACATTGATCCAGCCAAGCTGGCGGGCGACCGTGACGGGATCGGCGCGTCGCAGTGGTGGGTCGGCGGACATCGAGATCGCTTTCTGCTGATCATCACCGCGCCGATTCGCGCTTCTTTAACACGGCTTCGCGCTGCAGGCGGCGCACGACCTCTGGCGACACGCCGAGCGCCGCGGACGTCCCGTCAGGGTCGACGGCGCGCAGCGCGGCGAGGGTCCGACCCGACCAGGCGTGCCAGTCGTCAAGCGTATTCCCCTGTTTGTCCCAATAGCCCTTCGACATGACCAGGGAAGCCACGTAGTAGAGAACCATCGTAAGGAGATCCACCTCCGTACGGCAGCGCGCTCGATCACAGTACTTGGCAGCGACGCCTTCGGCGCGGAGGGAGGCGACGAATTCGTCGAGCAGCCGCTGGAGGTGAGCCTCGCGATCGACCGTTCGCATACCGATCACCGTGCAGTAGGTGAAGTCCCAGAGCAGCGGCGCCGCGTTGACGGCGCCCCAATCGGTGAAGACGACGTCGGGCGTTGGCGTCCCTTCAGGTGGCCAGGGCTCGGCGCCTTGCTCTCCACGCGCGTTGAGCTGCCGGGCGATGGCACCATCGTCGAGAAACAGCATGTTGCCGGGACGGCAGTCACCGTGCACGAGAGTGACGGGGCGATCGCGGAAGTAGTGATCGAGCGCATTCCACAGATCGCGATACCAGGCTGGTGCGGTGCCCCCGAGTGTCGCAACAAAGGAAGCGTAGTCGAGGCCGGCGCGTGCCGGGATCCAGCGGGTGCGCGGATCGTTCGCGGTCTTGCCGGCGAACGCCGCGTTCATCCGCGCCACACCCGCGAGCATCGCTCGAACCGCCGCGATCGGGCTGCCGCGCCAGTCAGCGGGGTTGTAACCGTCGACGTGCTCGAGGACGATGCAAACCCTGTTGAAGGCGTGGATCGCGTCGGCGAAGTGCACGCGCGGCGTGCGCAGCGGGACGGTCCCGGCGAGGTTGCGGTAAAAGTCGACCTCGCGCGCAACGCCCGGTTCGACGGCGGCGCGCAGCGCCTGGAGGAACAGCGGCAGTCCGCGCCCGCTCTCGAACTTCAGGAAGACCGGCAGGCTCGACGTGACGCCGGCGCGACGCATGACCACGTCCACCGTCGCCGCGGTGCGGTTCTTGTCGGGCTCATTCGCGAGGCCGCCACGACGGCACACTCCGAGAAACGTTGCGTCCGACGGGCAGGCGCCCACGGCCTGAAGGAGCGCGAAGAGGCGCTCC
Source organism: Xanthobacteraceae bacterium (assembly GCA_030037185.1). The sequence continues at coordinate 4,328 of JASHRR010000740.1, forward strand.
GGAGAGGCCGCGATCTCCGCGAGGTCGCGCGGGAATCGCAGACGAAGGCCGCTCGCGCCCCAGCGCGCCGCGCGCTGCTCGAGCCAGATACTCGCCGCGTAGAGCGGGGATAGGAGGACGCGCCCATTCGCGGTCCCGGCGTTCGGGCTCGTCTCGGGCGATCGTCGGCTTGAGCTCGATGATTCCATCCGGTGTACCTCAATAGTGGCGTTCGAGAACGAACCATCCGAACGATCGCAGCTTCACGATTCGGCGATGGGCGAATTGAGCCGATCCCAAGTCGACTCGACGAGCCTGCGCGTCGCTCGCATCGATCGCACGCGGCGATGTCTCGATTGTGATCGTCATCGGATCCGTGGGAGGCGACGTGATGCCTTCCATCTCGTGGTCGGTGCCGGCGCTCGTGACGCCGCCACGCCGTGTCGCGTCGCTACCTTCGTGCGATGAAAGAGCCGGCCGAGCCGGACGGCCGAGCCGGTGCGCAGGAGGCTATCGGGACGCGGGACGTGCGAACACTTGGCGAAGCGCGCGCCGCAGGCGCGGGTCATAGCCGCCGCGACCCCAGTCGAGCCGCTGGAGCCCTTCGCCGGGCGCTCTCGGATCGAGCAACGTGTCGTACACGGCCCGGCCGCGTCGACGGCGCCCCAAGTCAAGTAGTGCAGGTGGCGTCGCACGCCTGACGGCACGTCCTCGCCGGCGTCGAGACGAAAGAAAGCGGCAAGCAGCGACCGCACAGGGGCGTCGCCGGCGGCGAGATGGGCGTTCACGTGCCCACCACTCGGTGCCCACCGGCGCGTGGGGGCGCGTCCCGGAGGTTGAGGTTGATGGGCCGGCCACCAACGGACACCACTTCGACCAGTCCGCGGTTGGCATCGAGCCTGATCCGGTCGCCCGTCCGGATCCGGCGCGTCACATCCGGGACGCCCACGATGGCCGGCAGGCCATACTCCCGCGCCACGATCGAGCCATGCGAGAGCAGGCCGCCAATCTCAACCACGAGGCCGCTCGCACGCAAGAAGTAGGGCGTCCAGGCGAGATCGGTCACCGGGGCGACCATGATCTCGCCTACAGCGAGCGTTTCGCAGTCACGGAAATCACGCAGCACGCGCGCAGGGCCTTCGACGAAGCCGCCGCAGATCGTGATGCCGCGTAGCGCTCCCTCGGGGGCAGTTGTCTCTTCGCCGGAGTCGATACGACGCACCGCACCGTCGAAGACCTTCGGCAGGATCACCGCTTCGCACCAGGCCTGCTCGCGTCGACGCCGTTCGAGCAGCTGCGGAATCGCTCCGCCGTCTTCGCCCCGACAGACCGCCAGCACGTCGTCCCGCGTGAGGTGGAACAGATCTTGCGGCTCTCTCAGCTGCTTTGCGGCGACCAGCTTCTCGGCCAGTGCGTGCAGAATCTCGCGCACGTGAGCCGAGAAGCGGAGCCCCAGATCCTTCGTGCGCTCGCGGAGAAAGATGTAGCGGCGTGCCTGGTCGATCGAATGGCGCACGGCTAAACGCGTGCTCAATGGGACGCTGGCGAGCACGCGCGCCCGAAGCGAAGCGGCCGCCGCCTGCTGCCGTGCCACACGCGCGCCCGGGCTTTCGCCGCGGGCGGCGATTTCGGCGCGGACTAGACGCACTACCTGACATGGATCCTGCCGCCAGGTCGGGGTGGCGAGGTCGACCTCGGCGAGGCCTCGATGCCCGTGAACGTCAAGGAACCCGGCCAGCGTCTGTGCGAATGCTCTCCAGATCGCCGGCGCGGCAGCGGCCCGGACCGCGTCAAGCAGGCACCCATCATCGCGCTCGCGATCGAAGAGCTCCTGCAGGGAGCTGTGCCCAACTACCAGGCTCGCAAGTTCGAATATGCCTTGCGCGGGGTCGCTCCGGCCAAGGTCGCCAATTCCGGCAACGAGCTGTGCGGCGAGCGCGCCTTCTTTGTCATCGAGGTGGCGCGCGCATAGCGTCCGCAGACGCCGATAGCTCGACGTCGCTCCATTGGACAGGCGGATGTGGAGCGACGTCACGTCGGAGGTGCGCGCCGTCAGCAGTTCTTCGGCTGCGAATCGGGTCAGCGGCCAAGTCTGCGGCGGCTCGCGCCGCAGGCGCTCGGTTTTCACCTGAAGATCGGCCTCGATCGCGGCCAGATCTCGGCCCTCGCGCCGCATCAGCGCGAGGGCGGAGCCGATGACCCGCACGTTATGTACGATCCGGGCGGGTGTCAGCGCCTTCCACCAACAGCGCACAGGCAAGGGTTCGTTTACTGCCCCGACGAGTTCATCGAGCACTTCGGCGCGGCTCGCTCCCGGAGCGGCATCCGTCACCGCCAGGAACACGGAGACATTCAAGTAAAGTCGACGATAGAAGGTGCCGACGATGGTCGGCTCGGGCCCCAGCGGCGGCAGGGTGTGCGTCCGGGCCGCGAGGGAGCGAAAAGCGTGTTCGAGCACAGGCACCGCCATGCTCCAGCCGAGAGGACTGATGCAGCCGGGAACGACCTCGCCGATGTTGCCTCGCGAGTAACGGGGATAACGCGGATCGATTGCCGTCTGAAACTCGGGGACCCACCCGGCGGGCGGCTCAACCGTCGCAACGGCAGTCACAGGGCGAGCCTGCAGCAACCAAACCGCATCGTCCTCGACCGCCCACTCGATATCGACGGCATGTCCGAAGAGATGCTCGGCATCGAGCGCCATCTTCGCAATCTGCTGCGCCGTCGCCGTGTCGACGGCTGATTCCTGGAGAGACCCGCGTGATTCCAGTTGGACGGCGAGGCCATCGCGCGACACCAGGAAGCGCTCGGGGGACACCCGGCCCGCGACCAGCGTTTCGCCCAACCCGGGAGCAGCCTCGATGACGATACGCCGGCTCGACGGTGCCCGCGGATCCACGGTGAACGCCACTCCGGCGGCGCGCGCTCGCACAAGGCGCTGGATGAGCACTGCGCCGTCGATGCCTCGCACGTCCCGGGACTGCCGGTACGCCATCGCCGACGGCGAGACGAAGGAGGCGGCGCATTTTAGGACGGCGCCCGCGACAGCATCCGTTCCCTGGACGCCGAGGACGGTGTCGAACTGCCCCGCGAAGCTGGCGGAAACAAGATCCTCGGCGAGGCAGGAGGAGCGGACCGCACAGGGCGTGTCAAGGAGGACCGCATCGGTCAATGCGCGATCGAGGACCGCGCGCGAAGCGCTCTCGACCGAGGCGCTGAGGACCGCCTCGCGGACCTCGCCGGCGACGACTGTGGCCCGCACCCAAGCGCCCGCCTCGACCTCGACGCGCAGCGCTGACCACGATGTCGCGACGCCTGCGCCCGCGAGCAGGTCGGAGATCGCGTCGATGCCGAGCACAACGCCTGTGGGCGTCGGAAGTCCGGCCTGATGCAGGGCTGCCAGCCGCGCGGCCTTGGCGCCGACGCGCGCGGCGTCGAGGGCGTCACGATCGTCCAGGGCGTAAATCGTCACGGATAGCTCCGATGCACGTACTCATTGATTCCGAGCGACTCCCGGCCGCCCCACGCAAAGCGGCCGATGGCCTCGTCCAAAATCGTCCGAAAGCGCGTGCCCGCGAGCGTCAAGGGAACCGGCGTGATCGTTTTTACCTGGACCACGACCTCGGGCCCGGTTTCGGGGCGAAGCGTCAGCGTGGCAGCGCCGCCGGCGTGCTCCTCCCGCGACCAGTCGCTCAGCGTGCTGAGACGGCCGTCCTGCCAGACATATCCGCACCAGGCCTCGTGCCCCACGAGACGTACCCGGAAGGCGTTGAAGGCCAGCTGTTCGCCAAACTGCGCATTGATCCAACGATACCAATCCGGCACCCTCCAGTCGCGAATGCCCCACGACCGGTCGCGCAATCCGGTGCCGGCGAAGTTGAAGCGCTCTGCGTCGATCTCGATGGCGCCCCGCCAATGGCCCGCCTGCTCGAAATGGTGGTTGCCCCGCATCGCGATGGCACTTTTCAGCAGGTCGGGCAGCATCCTTGCCCGATCGAGCAGTGACCCTTCGGGTGAGCTCGAAGCCAAGGCCTCGCGGAGCGGCAACCGTCGTTGCGGCAGCGACGGGAACACAAAAGGCTGGTGAAAGGCGTCGAAGGAGAGCCCCAAACGCACCTGCCGCCGCGGCAGCATCCACAGGCCCGACGCGGTTAAAAATGCGACCTCGCGGGGGTCACCGATGACGAAGGCGTCGCCGTCGTAGGCGATCTGCCAACGCGCCAGCGGCTCCTCGCATTGGGCCGTCAATGCGGCGGCGGCCAGCACGGTCTCGCCGTCGCGCGCCTCGCTCCACGGGGCCCGGGTCCGCGCGATAAGCAGCGTCCCGTCGCCCAGCCGCAGCACGAGGAAGCCGTCGGTTAGCCCAAACCCCGGACTGAAGCCGATGCGGATGAACCCCCCCAGCCGACCGCCGGAATCAAAGAAATTGAAGTAGAACGACTCATTCCACCACTGGGCAGGACCGTGGGCGTGCCTGAAATCGTCCTCGGGAATGAGGCTCATGGTTCTCCTCAGTAATGGCGCTGGAGGACGTACCAGCCGAAAGCGCGCAGCATCAGCTTGGCGTGAGAGTCCGCGACCAGCGGCGCTGCCTCGGCCCATGCCTTCTCTACGATGGCGTTAGCCTCCGTGAGGCAGTCGTCGGGCGCTCCGCATTGTTCCAGCAGGGCGATCACGCACTCCACGGCTGCAGCATCGCGGGAGTTGGCCGACAGAACCCTCCAGAGCGCCACCCGCCCTTCGCGATCGAGCCTGCCGAACGCCTTCGCCACCGGGGCCGTGATCTTGCCTTCGACCAGATCTTCGCCGCGATTCTTGAGCTTTCCCTCGAAACCGCGCAGATTGAGGACATCGTCAACGATCTGGAAAGCGAGCCCGTAAGCCTCGAACAGCCCGGCCATAACATTCTCCTGCGCAGGGGTTCCGCGCGCGACGCGGACCGCCACCCGCGCGAGCGCGGCGGGTGGCGCGGCCGACTTCAGCCGGTGTATCGTGAGAACCGCTTCCTCGAGCGCCCGGGCGTCGCCGGTCTGGACCACAGCGGGAAGGAGGTCGTGGAGGCCCATGACGTCCAGCGCCTGTCCGAGATAAGCCGCGCGCATCGTCTGGTGGAAGATCTCGTAAATATCGACGCGCAAGGAAACCGGGAGGTCGTCGGCCAGAATTGCGGCGAGCGCGAGGTAAGGGGCAACGCCGCCGACGTTGATGGCGCTTGCCTCGCCATACACGACGTGGCAGGCAGGGCCGCCGCGCCGCACCGTCGAACGGTCCTGCACGTCGTCAATGATAAGCGATCCGCTGTGGAGAATTTCCGGCAGGGCCAGCCAGTGGCGATAGCGGTCCGGGTCGGCACCCACGGCTTCGATGCAGGCGAGCAGGGCGTAGGAGCGCCATGCCTTGCCGCCACGCAGCGCAATGTCGCGCAAGGGATTCGTGATGACGTGGGCGGCCCGCCCCACATCGACGCCGCTGACCCACGCGGTATCGCGTTCGCAGGCGTACAGCCGGACGAGGTCTTTCGATTCCAATACCCGCGGTACGAAAACGTCGACCGCTCGCCGCGTCTCCGCTCCGACGGCGCTGAAAAACTTGTCCAGCGAGTCGGGATGTCCGAGACCACTGAGCTCGACATAGCCCTTCCCCTGCACAGCCCGTCCTTGGCTGATCCCCGTAACACGGACGCGCCCTTCCCAGAATCCAGGCGGCGTCAGCAGCGTCATCACTTCCTGGCCTGGCGCTGACGCCTCGATCGTGAGATCAATGCCGCAACCCGGTATTCGCAGGCGCCAGGCGACGGGATAGGTCGTGAAGGTGCGGACACTCGTCCAGTGCTTCGTCGGTTCGAGCACGAAATCGCTGAACGTGTCGCAGCTGCCTTCGCGGGACACCGTGATCACGGCCCGTTCAATCACGCGATCGCGCTGGCCCCGGTCGAAGGTCTCGTAACAGGTGATGTCGGAGCCGTCATTGAGCTGGCCGCCGAACCAGTTCCAGCCGAAGGACGATTCGTCATCCGTCTCCTCCTCGTGGCGCCCGAACTCATGGTCGATCCAGCCTTGACCCTCGCTCACGCGATAATCAGTGCCGTAGAGCCTGATCGTCCCCTCCACGCGGCACCGCGGCTGGAAGTAATAGAACATTGAGCGAGCGGTGAAGCCGACGACATGCCCGTCGATGCCGTGCCGTTGAGGCGGCTTGAGGCTCGTAAAGCGAAGGTCGCAGCCGGACAGGCTTTCGGCGTCGTCGAGACGCAGTGTGTAGACGCCCGGTTCGGATGACTCCAGACGGTTCCCGTCAAGATCGAGCGATAACCGGTCGGTCGCGACGAGTCCCGGCGTGTGCAGCAGGCGGTCGGGTCCCGGAAACCGGCCTTGCTCTACGATCTCCAGCAAGGCGTGACGAACACGATCGTCCGACGACATGCCGTTGGAGCGAATGAGACGTACCGCATCCGCCGGTGTCGCGGGATCGAGAAGCGTCGCGCAGAGATGCCGCCCGTCCGCCTCCGTGACGCCCCAGGCGAGGTGGTGACGCCAGGCGCGCCCTTCCCGCAGTGCGTCCTCGCGACCCACCTGTTTGCGGAAGAAGGCAGAGAAGAGGGACACCTCGCGGCCGTCCTCGAGCGTGAAATGTCCGTGCAGGTACCACCACTCGATGGTCGAGGATGCGTGCGGAAGGTCCTGCACCGCCAGATCGATGGGGCCCGGCAAGGGCCAGTCGAGGGGCGTGCACGAGGCTGGGGGCGGGATGGCGAATTCAGACTTCAGCATGGCAGCGGCTCCAGGGATGCGCGAATTGGCGGGTCCAAAAACTGCGCGCGGCATCCTCAAGAAGATCGGCAGCTCGCTCGACTCCTCCTGCAGCCCGCAGCGCCGCCTGCAGCCGCGGCATCGGACGACGAAACGACGGCTCCTCGACGATTCTGCGAACCGCCGCCCGGACAGCATCCGGCTTGAGGGCATGCTTCGCTAGGACGAGCGCCACGCCGGCATCGAGCGCACGCAACGCCATGTCCTGCTGGTCGGCGAACAGGGGAATGCCAACGATCGGTACGCCGCAGATGATAGCCTCGTGGGCGCTGTTGACGCCACAATGGGAGACGAAAGCGCGCGTGTTCGGATGCCGGAGAACCGCCATCTGCGATGATACCCACGATTCGATGCGCAGCCCTGGCGACTTAACGCGCGCGATCTCCGCCGCTTCGCCCCGGAGGACAAGGAGAGTGCGGAAGGCTGCATCGTCGAGGCCGCGTGCGAGCGCGGTCACGAAAGCCGCGGCGGGGGCCGCGAGCGTTCCCAGACTCCCGAACACCACGGGAGGACCTGCCGAGAGCCAGGCGTCGAGTTCAGGAGTGAGACCGGGGTCCTCATCATCCAACATCGGTCCGACGAGATGAATCTCCGGCGGGAGCGGGCGCTCGTATTCGAGACCGAAGGCGGTATTTACCAGCACGCGCTTGCCGGCCGCGCGCGTGATTGGATCTGCCGGAGGGAGACCGCGGGCGGCCCGGACGGGATCGAGGGTCCGTCTCGCGAAACGTCGCGCCATCGTGATCCCGAGCAGGCGAAGCGGGTGATACATGACCCGATCGATGAACGACAGCGTCGCGAGACTCCGCCCGGTAAGCATTAACGGCACTGCAGTGGCAGGGGGAAGCAGCGCCTCGGAGACCACTGGAAGGATGTCCGCGTTGTTGAAGACGTGCGGCACGCCAAGCGTTTCAGCGACGTCCAACCCGCACGTCGTCACCATGTCGGACACGATGAGATCGGGTGTCCATCGACGGCCGAGATCGAGGGCGCCATCGTAGAGGTTGCCCCACAAGGCATGGACGCCGGCGACGATTTCGCGCAGGCCCTTCCGGAAATCGGCCTCTGCCGTCGCACGAGCGAACACGTTCGCGGTCCCGGGAAAACCGGGCGGTTCCATCCCGAGACCTTCGAAAGGAACCCTCGGTTCGACGAAAGAGCGCGCCTCATCCATGCTAGCGAGACGCACATCCCATCCCCGGCGCGCCAGCGCCCGCGCCTGGATCATCAACGGTCGGATATGCCCGTACGCAGGGATGGACAGGAAGAGAGCCCGCGGGCGCCGTTCGGCGTGTCGAGCGACGGTAGCCGACACAAAGTCGGCTTCCCGCGAAGACTGAAGTGGCTTGAGGCAGATCAAGATGCTCCCCCTAATTTGATCGAGTGACGACGTCCTTTGTGGGGTTGGGCTTCGCGGCAAAGCCGCGCCTTGAATAGCGCAGATAATGGTTCAGCACGGAGACCAGCCCCATGACTGCACAACCCAAGAAAAGTCGCCTTAGCGGGAAACCGCCCGCCCTCTCTTGCAGGCCTACTGTCCCGATCTCGATGACTGGCCGCGCAGCTGGTCATACGAAGCCCGCGACACACCGCTCATTTGATGCGACTTGCCCTAAGCTCTTTCATTTCCAGAGCGCGCCCCACTCTTCGTAGCAACAAACCGAATGTGTCATTGATGGCACCTGCCAAACTCTTGGCCACGCGTACCTCGGTCAAGGCCAGTTCCACCCTACGTCATCCGCGGCCGCAGCCGGAACAAAGCGGCGTGGTCGGGCTGGGTTACGATCACGGCGGCGGGCAATACCGGCCGCAGGTTGGCCATCGTCACGTGGAAACGCTGGATCATCGTCGCCACGACCAGGCAGGCCTCGGTCAGGGCAAGCTGCGCGCCGATGCAGATGCGCGGGCCGGCGCCGAACGGCATATAGGCATAGCGGTGGACGAGCGGCCTGCGGTCGAAGAACCGCGACGGATTGAACGCATCGGGATCGCTCCAAAGCTGGCGATGCCGCTGCAGCACCCACGGCACGATCATGATCAGGCTGCCGCGCGGCACCGCCACGTCGGCCAACTGGTCCGGCCCGCGTGCAATACGGTTGAGGAGAAAGACAGGCGGAAAGAGCCGCAGCGACTCGTTCACAACGGCCTTCGTGAAGGGCAGCTTCGCCAGTGCCTCGGCTGCTCCGTCGGGAAACAGATCGACGTCGCGGACCTCCGCCGCCACGCGCTCCTGATCGGCTGGCGACGATGCCAAAAGGTACATTGACCAGAACAGCGTCACCGCCGTGGTCTCATGGCCGGCGACGATCATCGTCGCCATCTGGTCGCGCAGTTGCGCCCGCGACAACGCCGCGCCAGTTTCGGGGTCGCGGACGGCAAGCAGCAGGTCGAACAGATCGCGCGGCTCGTTGGCGGCGGTCGGCGTACGCAGCCGCGCCTCGATGATCTCGTCCATGAGGGCGAGCCAGCGCGAGCGGAACCGCCTGCGGGTCAAATCCCGCAAGGTCGGGACCGCTGCCGGCAAAATGAAATCAAGAACATGGGGCCGGCCGAGATTGCCCGAGAACTCCGTGACGAGCCGGCGCACAGCGGCGCCGTACCGGCCTATCTCCAGCGAGAACATGGAGCGCGCCGCGATTTCCAGCGCCAGCAACTGCATGGTGGCGAGGATGTCGACCGGGAAATTGGCAGCGACCTCCGTGACCTGCGCCATCGTCTGCTCGGTCGCCAGTGCCACGTGTCGCGCCATCATCGGCACCACCCGAGGTGCCATCGCCGGCGCCATGGTGCCGCGCTGGTGGCGCCAGGCGTCGCCCTCGCTCAGCAGGAGGCCGTCGCCGACGATCGGACGCCCTATGCGGATCGCCGCGGCAGGGCGGTGGTAATTGGCGGTGTTCCCCACCAGAACGTGATGGATCGCATCGGCCCTGTTGACGATCACGTGCAGGCGCCCGGTGAGCCGGCCGCGCCCGACTACGAGATCCTGTTCGTACGCCGCCTTCGGCCAAACCTGAAGGGCATTGGTGCGCATCGCCGCGAAGAACGGCAGCAGACCCAGCTCTTCCGCCGGCGGCTCCGGACGCGGCGGAACGAAATACCGTGGTGCGTGAACGTTCATCGCTTGCCTCACGTCAGCCAGTCCGCGTTTGTCACGTAGAGCCGGTATTCGCGGGCTCTAGCTTTGAGGGCGAGCACTCTTGGCTTCCGCAGCAATTTCATTTGGCGCTCTGATGTTTTGGCCAGACCCGTTGTTTGCG
>JASHRR010000741.1 GCA_030037185.1 Xanthobacteraceae bacterium
AGGAAGCGCAACTTCGTAGGTCAGCACTTCTGGGCCAGGGGTTACGTTGTCTCCACCGTCGGACGGGACCAAGAACTGATACGGGAATACATCAAGAAGCAGGAAGCGGAGGACACACGTTTGGAGCACTTGAACCTGTGGCGATGAGTTGCCGCCTTTAGGCGGCTCCTGCAAACCGGGTCCGCGTCAGCGACCCCACAGCCGCTTTGAGCAACTCACAAATTAAAGCCACCGGCTTTGCCGGTGGATACTTACTTCCCTCCGGGCCGCGATCGCCGGGCTTCAACCGAAGCTCTCTTATGGCCAATCGAAAGGCGCCGCCCTTACGCCCTTGACAACATTGTTTGGGGCGGTGCCGATGGATCACGGTTCGCTTCTGCGCCGTTGCCCTTGGGGTCAGCGCCATAATCTGCTGGCGGCTCGCCCGGTACATTCAGTGCGTCCGTGGCCAAGCTGCAGGCAACCGCACGAGCGTTTGCGTGTGGCCCGGACAGTGCGCTGCCGTCACCTCATTGGGAGCCCAATCGCACCCATAACGCCAGTAGCGAGCATTGGTCGAGGGTCCCCAGCCTGCCATCCAGTGCAAACCACTGCACGAGGGGATCGGGCAGTGGTCGTCCATCAGGTCTGCCCGACGCATCCTAGATGTCGACCAATGGACGCTCGCGTGTCAAGCTTTCACGGCAAGCGTTCAGTCGGGCGAGATCGCCATCGTGCAGCGCGGCGGTCGCAATATAGAGTATCTCCCGGGAGCGATATCCTGGCCAGCCGCAATGGAAGAAAATGTATTCACCGCGGCCTCGTGCTGCACGTCAGCACGTAGCCAGCGCCTCGGATGTTACGTATCTCGACGCCGGTGCACTTCCGCTCGCCGAGTTTGCGCCGCAAGTTGCTGATGTGCGTATCGATGCTGCGGTCGCCGGGGGTCAGTTTGCGCCCGAGCACGCGTTCGGTCAGAAGTTCGCGAGATCGCGTTCGGCCCGGCGCGCGCATCAAGAGCTCGAGCACGCGGAACTCCGCTCCGGTTAAGCGCAATGCACGCCCCTCGACCGATCCATCCTGGTCAGCGGCGTTCAGCCTCAAGTCGCCCAGGACAATGTCGAAACTTGCATACGCCGCGGCATCGACGGTGCGTCGGAGCACGGCACGCATGCGCGCCAATAGCTCCTTCGGATTGAACGGTTTCGGGAGGTAGTCGTCAGCTCCGAGCTCGAATCCGAGGATCCGGTCGTCGTCCGCTCCTCGCGCCGTGAGCATGATCACCGGCACGGACCGGGTGCGGCGCAGCGTTCGCAAAACATCGAGACCGTTCAGCGAGGGCAGCATCACATCGAGGATGACGAGATCAAAGTTCTCCTTCTCGGCCAGCCTCAACGCCGAGCGGCCGTCGACCGCGGTTATCACGCTGAATGCCTCGGTCGACAGATATTCGGTCAACATCTGACCAAGTTCGAAATCGTCATCGACGAGCAAGACCGATGCAGGGGCCATACCGACCGGATCGAACATTTCCTTGGCGGCATACGCCGCAAACGCAGCGGAGGCGGGCGCCGCGCAGTCACCTGAACCGACGGCACTGTAAGAAATTTTGAACCATTAACCGGCGTCGCGCAAGGAGAATGGTCCATGCGGCCTTGGCGGCGGCCGCGACCTCGTGCGACGAACTGGGCGTGGCCGACACCTTCACGCTACCGTTCGGATAGCCGGCCAGCGCGACTGTTGCCCCGATGGCCTGACGGTATCGGTGATTGCCATTTCAAGGCTCTCAGGATGGTTACGGATTTCGATGTCGCGTTTCGTCTCCGTTCTCGGAGAGGGAGACAAGGCGCGAATTGACTGGGGTCGGTCGGCTGGCCGTCATTACGGCGATGATCGATCGAAGCAGATGTTCCCCGAATCTGGGGGCGAGCTGGATCGCGGAAACAGCCAGCAACCTCGCTGAAAGGAACGCGCGGTTTCGCGTGGAGTTCTTCTGCGGGCTCTGCCGACCTGCCGGGCTACTGTCGCTCTGGTTTGGGCGTTCTCCGTCCGATACCACGTCGGCAAAACAACCTAGCATCACTTTCTGGGGCGCAACTACAGGAACGAAACCGATGCCTATCGATCGCCGGTCCTTGCTCAAGTATGCCGCTGCGGTTCCTGCCGCAGCCATGTCGCCTGGCCCCGCGGGGGCCGGCGACAACCAAACCAGTGCCGGAAAAGCCGATTACACGCTGCGCATTGCGACCGGACTCGTGGAGCTGTCGCCGCAACATATCGTATCGACGACACTTTATAACGGCCAATTCCCCGGACCGCTCATCCGGTTCAAGGAAGGCCAGCGGGTCGTGGTGGACATCTATAATGACACGGACACGCCCGAGCTGGTTCATTGGCACGGGCAGATGATCCCGAGCGATGTCGACGGCGCGTCCGAGGAAGGCTCGCCTTTCGTTCCGGCCCGTGGCATGCGTCAGATTGCCTTTGTGCCCAAACCCGCGGGCCTTCGTTTCGTGCATACGCATGTCGTAGCCGGCAATGATCTCAGCCGCGGCACGTACAGCGGGCAGGCCGCACCGGTCTACATCGAGCCGGCGAGCGACCCTGGTGCCTATGACCGCGAGGTCTTCCTGATATTAAAGGAGTTCGAGCCATCGTTCAGTCGCGGCGGCGACATGGCGGAGAATGCCCTCGTCGGAACACCGAACAAAGCGCTGCAGGAGATGGGAGAGAAAGCGGACAAAGAGTTCAAGGGTCCGAAAGGTTTTGAGGTCGGCTACGAGCTCTTCAGCATCAACGGAAGGATGCTGGGCCAAGGCGAGCCTATCCGCGTGAAGCAGGGCGAGCGGGTGCTGTTTCACGTGCTCAATGCGAGCGCAACGGAAATCCGCAGCCTGGCGCTGCCCGGACACGTGTTCCGTATTGTGGCGCTCGATGGCAATCCGGTCCCCACGCCTGCCAATGTGCCGCTTCTTTGGCTCGGCACCGCCGAGCGCGTCTCGGCGATCGTCGATATGAATCATCCTGGCGTTTGGGTGATAGGCGATCTCGCCGACGAGGATCGTCGACGCGGCCTGGGCATCGTCGTCGAATACGCAGGGCGCAGCGGCAAACCGCAGTGGATCAAACCGAAGCCGTTTCGTTGGGACTATACCGTGTTCGGCGGGCCGGCCGCCCCACCGACGCCCGACGAGACGACTGAGATCACCATCCTCAAGCAGAATGGCGCCGCGCACGGCTTCAATCGCTGGACGCTCAATGGCGAGGCGTTCTCGATGGAGACGATGAAGCCCATGTACATTGTGCATCAGGGTGGCCGGTACCGGCTCCGATTCCGCAATGCCAGTGACGACATTCATCCGCTTCATCTACACCGCCACAGTTTCGAGGTGACGCGGGTTGGCGGCAAGCCGACCATGGGGGTGATGAAGGATGTCGTGATGCTGGGTGGGTTTCAGGAAATGGAGTTCGACTTCGTTGCCGATAATCCTGGCCTGACGCTGTTCCACTGTCACCAGCAACTGCATATGGATTACGGCTTTATGGCGCTGTTCAACTATGCGTAGGCGGTTTTGTGAGTTGATGTAGCGCCAAGATTCACGCGCGACGTTGCGCGCGCCGTCACGATGACGTCCCCTATGGCCGCCGAAGCCCGCTGACTGAAATATACGTATGCTCACCTATCCTGGACGTTCGATGTTGCTCAGCGTGGGAAAGAGCTTCACCCATAATAGCGCCACACCGATCGAACCAAGACCGCAGATGAGGGCTGCTGGCACGACGCCGAACAAAGCTGCCGTAACGCCGCTCTCGAATTCGCCGAGCTGACACGACGTATTGACGAGGAGGAGGTTCTTTTCCGCCCCGACCCTCCGGTGCATCTCGTCCGGCGCCATCAATTGCACGAGCGCTATGCGAATGGCCATGCTGACGGCGTCCCGCTGCGCCGAGAACGGTCACGGCGAGGATCGAAAGCCAGCCAAAAAAACGCGCGTCGCCAGGCCGAAGAGATGACCGCCTGATGGTCGCGACTTGAACTGCAGCCGTCGACGTCGCTGTCGCTCTGGACTTGGGTAGGAGCGCGGCCGATGCCGGACTTTCAAAGGCGATGAGCGCCCGGGACCGCAACGGCTGCGAAAATGTCCGGCACCAGCCGGCTAGCTGCCCCAAGCCAGGACAAGCCGTGGTCAGACCGCGATGATTCTGGGGCGTGCATAATACGCGTGCGATCGAAGCGACCCGCGGCGTGTGCGGCGATGAAGATCAGCGCTGCCGTCCGCCCGAATTGCATTAAGCCGATCAGGCCGAGAGCAAGTGCACCATTCGTCAACGCATAGATCTGCCAGCCGACTGCGATGGCGGCGATCTGGTGGGACAACTCGGAAAGCGTATGAGCCCAAAAGTAAAACGCCAACGGCCGATGACGAAATAGAGCCGCAAAGCGTGGCGAACAGGACATTGCTCATGCACGATATCACAAGGCAGAAAAGCAATAATGTTTGCCGTTACGTTTTCCGCGGATACGGCTATCCACCAGTGCACGGCAGCGGGCGGCCAGCGCTGGCCAGCTTCCTGGTTAAAACGCGGATGCCAAGCTGCGACTGGCAAATCGACATAGCCACCAGCGCATAGGAAGGCCGCCGCGTGGGTAGCGCGAGAATGTCAATTACCGCTAGTTCTCCGCGGCCAGCGAGCTATCCGACTAACCACCTTTTGAACCGCAGGGATACAGGGGATTGGCTATAGCCCGAACACGTACAGCACGGTCGCGTTGCGCTGTTCTCTGAGCTCGGGGATGTTGTCGGCTCGGCGCTTTGCGAGCGGGCTGCGCCCCGAGGCAATCGCCACATATTGCTTGCCGTCGAACTCGAAGGTCATCGGCGGCGCCGCGAAGGGGGAGCCGACATTGATCTTCCACAGCTCATCGAGCGTTGCGTCATCGAAGGCCGCCACGGTGCCATCGAATAAACCGAGGAACACCAAGCCGCCGCCGGTCGCAAGCGTGCCTGAAGTGTTTGGATAGGGCAGATGCACGCTCTTCTTGATCTCCTGAGTCACCGGATCGACGGCGGTGAGGTTGCTTTCAAAACGCTCCTGCACGGTATTGCCGCCGTTCCAGCCGCGATCGGCGTTGTGCTTTGTGCGGTCGATCTCGACCGTCGTACAGCCCGTCAAGGCCGGGATGTAGATCAGCTTGGTCCTCGGGCTGTACGACGACGGCCAGTAATTGTTGCCTCCGAGGATCGACGGGCACACCTTCTTGAGCGGCTCGCCTGACACGATGTTGCCGACGCCGGCATAAGTCTGAATGTCTTTCGATGGGTCGTATTCGATCGGCCGGCCGGTCTTCTGGTCGATGCCGCGGGTCCAGTTGACCTCCGTGTACGGCTTGGCCCCGATGATCTGGCCGTTGTGCCGATCCATCGTGTAGAGATGTCCATTGCGCGCCGAATGCGTGATCAGCTTGCGCGGCTGCCCGGCAACCTCGCTGTCGATCATGATGTGGGTGCCGACCTCGTCATAGTCCCACAGGTCGCCAGGCGTGTACTGGAAATACCAATTCATGTTCCCGGTGTCGGGGTCCCATGAAATCGCGCTGTTGGTGTAGAGATTGTCGCCCGGCCGGTAGAACGGATCGAACATCGGTACGGGATTGCCGGTGCCCCAGATCGTCTGGTTGGTG
>JASHRR010000742.1 GCA_030037185.1 Xanthobacteraceae bacterium
AAAAGATTGAATGAGGAATATGGCTATACGTTCGTCGTCGTAACCTACGATATGGAACTCGCTGCAGAGCTCGCGACCAGAGTTGTGATCATGCAGAGTGGGCGATCATCGCGGATGGCAGGCCGCGCCACATTCTCACAAATCAATCGCCGCTCGCGAGCGCTCGCCTCGAACCCCCAACGCTGACGAAGGTTTTCGCCGAATTGAGCAAGGCCTCTGGTGGAACGTCATCGGACATCCCGTTGACCATCGCGGAAGCAAAAGAGCTCCTCCAGCGATGGGAGGCTCGACCATTCAATGAGCCGCATTGATGCAACGCATTTTTGTTCGTGCGAACGATTGCCGGCGGTCGGTGTTGGCGATTCTGTGCCGGTCTCGTGGGAGACCGAGAAGCGCCGTATGTGATGTTGAGTTTAGCGGACAATTTCTGTGCAGCTGAAGAAAAGAGCCTTGCTTTTTGCCCTCGCGGCACCAAATTCGTTTCCCGCTCGCCGAGCTGGTTAACTCTATTGTCAGATGGCAGGCATTCGCCGGTTGTGGAATGCGCGCAACTCGGCCCTGACGCTCGCCGCAATCTGTCGCAGCTCGTCGGCGGTATCGGGCAGGCGCTGCAGGACCGTTGCCAGCTCTGCGACATCGGCGACCGGTCCCTGGAACCCACGAGCAAGGGTGACGTTAGGGGCGACCCGTGTCTTCTCTTCTATGGCGTTCCTATCGAAAACAGGGTCCGCAAACCCGATCAATGGTTTTCTCGTTGCCCCCAGTACACGCTTTCCGCGCAGCACCTTGAGGCTGGCAAGCGAAGGCAGCACGATGATGGCATGCCGGCGAATGAGCCAGTCCACATCCTTGAGCGCTTTGCCGACCGGGTCTTGCGTAATGAGAACCTGGGGCGGGAGGCTGGTCAGCGCTCCATTGACGACGAGGCTCAATCGCGGCTTTGACCGGATGATTGGGTCGATGGGCCCAGATCTGTTGATAGAGTTTGAAGCTTACGTTGGCGAATGGCTGAGGGCTGCCGGCCTTGAGCAAGCGTCTGCGCACAATCGAGATGCTGAAGAGCCAGGGGATGAGTAACCGGGCGATCGCGCATCGGTTGGGTGTCAGCGAGATGGCGATTCGCAAGTTCGTCGGACCTTCGAAGCCTGCCGAATTCGCGCAGTCAGCGTTTGCCGGGATCACGACTGCGGCAGCGGAGCAGACGAATACAGGGGCCTGCGGGTGACCTTAAAGGCGGTCATCGCCGGTGCGCGTCTGCCAATGCAGGTGGACATCGGCTTTGGCGACGCCGTGACCTCTGCACCGCTTGAAGTGGACTATCCATCGCTGCTCGACCTGCCGACGCCGCGCCTGCGCGCCTATCCGCCGGAGACGGTCGTCGCCGAGAAGGTCCAGGCTATAGTGGCGCTCGGGATGCTCAACAGTCGGATGAAGGATTTGTTCGACCTCTGGGCGATCTCGCAGACTTCCCCGTTCGATGGGCCGGTGCTCGGCGACGCGCTGCAAGCAACGTTTACGCGCCGAGCAACCTTGCTGCCGGCAGAAATGCCGATTGCCCTGACACAAGCCTTTGCCCAATGATGCCGCCAAGCAGACCCAATGGCGTGCCTTCATCCGTCGCACGGCTATCGCGCTGGCTCCTGAACCGCTTCCTGACCTGCTGAGTAGCGTGGCTGGCTTCGTGGCACCGCCGCTGCTGGCGCTCGGAGCGAGAGAGCCGTTTGTGCTCATCTGGCGTCCCGGGGAACCTTGGGTGCAAGTGTCATAGACTTGGACTTCGATTCGCTCGCAAATGAGAGAACATCAATCGAGGCAAAACGGATTGGACGATCCATTGGAAGAGGACCGATCTGATCTTGATAAGCGCAAAGGATCGTGAGCGCGAAATCGCAGCGATCAATGCGCGTCTGGCGTGCCTCGATGTTGAGAAGGCAGAGCTTGAAGCAAAGCCTCACTCGGCTGATGGCAGTGCAGGAGTTGAAGGACAATCCGCCCCCCGTTAAAAGCGCTCCTGTGACCAATGCTTCGAGCCCCATAGCGAAGGTCACGTTGTTCGGTTCCCTCTTTCGTGGCCGCGAAGATGTGTTCCCAAGGCGTTGGGACAACATCAAGACCGGCAAGACAGGTTACGCTCCCGCGTGCGCCAACGAGTGGGCGCCGCGAATCTGCGGCAAGCCTAAGGTGAAATGCGGAGACTGTCTGAACCGCGCCTTTCTGCCCGTGACCGATGAGGTCCTCGACGGACATCTGCGCGGGCGTCATACGATCGGCGTGTACCCCATGTTGGCAGACGAGACATGCTGGTTTCTTGCTGCCGATTTCGACACGACAACATGGCGCGACGATGCCGCCGCCTTCCTGCAGACCTGCGCGACGCGACGCGTTCCGGGGGCGCTCGAATGTTCCCGTTCCGGGAACGGAGCACACGTGTCTTCGCTGAACCAATTTCGGCGTCCCTCGCGCCGCAGCTGGGCGCGCATCTGGTGACCGAGACGATGGAGGCGCAATCCCGACATCGGCTTCGCGTCCTACGACCGCTTCTTTCCGAGCCAGGATAACCTGCCATCGGGCGGTTTCGGCAATCTGATCGCGCTGCCTTTGCAGCACGCCCCTCGTTTGGCCGGCAACAGCGTCTTCCTGGATACAAATTTCGAGCCTCACGCCGATCAATCGGCGTTTCTTTCGGCGCTCCGCCACATGACGCTTGCTGAAGTAACCGCGATTGCGGAAGAAGCCGCACGGCAGGGACGGGTCGTGGGCCTGCGCCTGCCCCTCGATGACGACGAGGAGGAAGAGCCATGGGCGGCCCCGCCTTCTCGGCGAAAGCCCCCCATCGCCGGACCTTTGTCGAAAACCATTGAAGCCGTCATAGCGGACCAGATCTATATCCCGCGCGAGGGATTCCCGCCGGGCTCCTCAACCGGCTTGTTCGGCTTGCCGCCTTTCAGAACCCCTCCTTCTACAGGCGCCCCTCTACGGACGACCGACCGGCTGGGCATGGTCTACGAGGCCCGCCGCGACAACAAGCAGGCCGCGCACTACTACCGCCAAGCCCTCGAGTTCATTCGCCAGCGCCCGGATCAGTACGACGATGCTGGATTGAAAGCCGTCTTTCAGAGGCTCATCGCCAAGCTCGACCCGCCAGCCCCATGAACTGATTGATCACGTTCCGTGATGGGGCCGACCCCTCACACCTAACGATACGCGATCAGAAACCGGCCCAAATCCATCATTTACGTGGGCAGGTTCACGGCTGGTCTACCCCCAAGACCGGGCCGGACAGATCGGAAGGTTTGACAG
>JASHRR010000743.1 GCA_030037185.1 Xanthobacteraceae bacterium
GCAGCCCCATGAAGCTGACTTGCTCTTACCCCTGCCCGCAGTGAGTGTGGGTTCGGCTGCCCGGGTCGAACCGCGCTTGCGTTCGAGGGCGGCGCGGCGCCTGTAGCTCTCGAACGTTCGATGGCGGCGAGCGTCATGGCCTGGTCGGGGAACAGGACGGCGTCAGGCGAATTGTCGATCTCACCGACATAGCGCACTTCGCTCGGAATAGGCCGAGCCGAGCCTCAAGGCATAGAGGGCGGACCATGGGCAAAGGGCGGACCACCTGACTTGCCGGCTACTTATCGTCAACGCTTTCTTAACGAAATACTGGTGTGGGACCGCCTCGCGTCGCCCGCCACGGGGGGCAGCGGGCTCGAGGAACGGACATAACATCTATCGGCTTGACACCCGACAACTTGACGACGGTGTCCCTAATGCTGGGCGGCCAATTTCCGGTCAACGGATTTGAACACGCAGTTTCGTGCCTCCGGAGGGATCCAATTGTGATTATTCAGGATACTCCGCCCATACTCAGAACTCCCGACAATTATCGCTAGGTCAATGCGCCCCGCCGCGAACGCAGACAGTCGCGAAGTATTAAATCAAGATTACTCCCGGCGTCCGCTGCGGGACTGCTCGATCCAGCGTCTCAAAAGATCCAGTGCCTGTGTCCGCTCTTCCGCGGTCGCCTGCCTCAAGGCGGCAGTGTACAAATCCCTAATCCAACTCTCCTCCGAACCGGCCGCGTCCGATCCGAGCATCAGGTACATCAGGCCCCGCGCAGCATCGCGAGGGACGTATTCGCCCTTGAACAGCATGGCGCCGAACACAGCTTGGGCCCGATATTGCCCCTTGCCGGGGGCGTTCGACAGCCAGCGCGCCGTTCGGACTCTTCGCCGTGCCCTGGCCGTCAAGATACGTGCGGCAGAGGCGATACCGCCCGTCTGGATCCCCAAAATAGGACGCTGCATACGAAAACGTTTGGTGTGGGCGCGCAGCGTCGGGCTTGATGTAGTTGGCGATGCCCGTCAGATAATAGCTGCCGATTGCGACGAAGGCTCTGGCGACGAACAGCGCCGGCGCGGTGCCCGGTCGCCGCGTGCCCAAGCTTCAAGATATTTGTCCAGCAACCGCTGCGCCGTTCATGATAAGGAACGCTGCGCAGATAAACACCGCCCGCACTCGTGGTGCCGCTCCAACGCGTGGCCAATGTCATGGTCATCCTGCGAAGGCGCTGTATGTGATCGATGTTGCCCTTGCAGACCTGTGAGCCGCTCGGGGCGGCCATCACGTCTTCGCCGCCTTAACCCTCCGGAGCACGGCGGCGGCATCAAATCCAATCGCCTCCGCGAAATCCAGGAACTCCAGGACGCTCACACGGTGCTGGCCGCGCTCGACGGCGCTCACAAACGTCTGACCGCGCCCGATCCGGTTGGCCACTTCCTGCTGGCTCAGGTCGGCCCGTTCGCGGCACTGCTTCAGCAAACGCCGCAAGATTTCATGCCGCGGTGATCCAAGCTCCCTCATATGCGCTAACCATGCTTTCCGAAGGAAACGCACGGGGGGCAAGGTCCGGTTGCGGGCTAGACAAAAATAATTTAGCTGAATTCAGCTAAGGGCGGTACAAGGGGAGGGGGAACTCATGAAGCAAAAAGACATCGAAGCTCTGGCCGAACGACTTCTCGCGAGAGGCAACTCACGATTGTCCTGCGATCAGCCGGAACTGCAGAAAGACCTGAAGATGGCTGCCGGCCTGATCCTGCTCTTTGCCAAGTCGCCTGACGTGGAGGTCGACGTACTGCCTTCCGATCATTCTCCAGGACACCTGCGAATTCGGCCGAGCAGCGCGTGAATCATGACCATGGCCGATGAGCTAGAAGCGGTCGCCAGGGCCCTGTGCTTGCTCGATGGTGTCGATCCGGACTCGCGTATCGACAAAGCTGGCCGGGCCCCAGTACCAGCGTGGTGCTCCTATCGGGAACGAGCCCGGCAGGAGCTTGCGAAGGCGAACGCGACTATGCCGGCGCGGAGCACGCCTGCGGCGTCGCCCGTCGCCGGCGAGAACGATCAAAGCGGATGAACGCAAGGACTACCACGAGACGCACAAGAAAGCCTCTGTGGCCTCGCCAGCCGGGCCGCCTGTCACCGCGAACGCGCCCAGTAACCTCGTTACGGTCCGTCGTCTGATGCGCTTGCCGTTGTAGGACGCCTGAACGAGCTTAAGCCCGAAAGTATTTCACAGCGCGCTGTTGCGGCGCGGGACCAGCCTCCTTCCGAAGATCTGAATGAGATTTCGGCAACAGGTCGTGTCAGGTGGTACGACTAATGACACGACCGTAATGCCAGGGGGCTTTTCAAGCCGTATACCCCGGTGGCAACGCAAACGGGACGGTGCTCAGCGGTCTCATCGAAAGCAGCGGCAAAGTCCAATTGGAAACGCCAAGTGAGCAGCCCATATAATCTGCCAGGACAGCCGATAATACGCAAATCAATAATGCTGGTGTGCAAAACATTGAATCAGGCGGTCTCGCCATCTCCGCAACGCTTGGTAACGGTGGCATCCAAAATGACGGCGGTGTCGCAAGCGGTACCTTTAACACCGGCGGTACAGATTTCGTTTCCGGCGAATCGATTGGCGCGACGATCGACGGGGTGGTTACGAGGAAGTCCTATTCAACGGCGTCGCCATTAGCACGACGCTTATCGACGGCGGTAATCAGGATGCATATTCAGGCGGAGTGACGAGTGCCGTGGTCATCAGTACGTGCGGCGAACAGGATGTGTAGCCTGCCGGTACCGCAAGCGGTTCCACGGTTTCGTCCGGAGGTTATTAGTCGTCAGCTCTGGTGGCACTCCGATCGGCACAATTGCTACACGGCTCATATCCGAAGTGAAAGAGTTGAAGCGGCTTATAAGATCACACGGCTCATCTCTAGCGGGCTTTGCGTCGAGACCAACTGAGCGAATACAAGGAAGGCCGATAAGCCAGGAGCAAGCCCGTAACGGCGCTCGCTGATGAGCGAAACGAGGGCGGCGGGCGTGCCCAGACAACCACCAAAAGCCTGCAGGCCGAAACCACCATGGCCGCGCCCCCTCAAATGCGTGGCCGAATTGCTCGGTATTGACACGGAATGGGCAATCCGGTGGCTGATCGCTCTGATGGTGCTGCGCTAGTGGGAAAGCCTGGATAGCGCACCGGGGCGAGGGAGGCACCGCATCGTCCGCTACGTTATAGGTGGATCAATATGGGTGGATCAATCAGCTAGGCATATGCATGTCATGCGCTTGTTACATCCCGCGGGCCTTGCGGCGGATCGTGTCGAGGACACGGCAAAATCGCGAACTCGCGGGCGGGTCGTTTCGTTCCGCCGCAAAAAATGCCGCGATTTCGGTGCCGAATTGAACGGTGCAGCGGCGAGGACGATCACGGGCATTTTGCTGGTGTTCTATCCGCCGAAAGCGACCGTCTCAAAGCTTGTCAACAGTCTCAAGGGCGTATCCAGCAGGCTGTTGCGGGATCACCGGCCGGGGATCACTGGCCGTTATAAGGATGGCGTCTTGTGGTCGCCATCTTATTTCGCTGGCTCATGCGGCGGCGCCCAAAAGCCGCATACAGTTCGCAACCAAAGAAAGGCCACGCCTCCTCCCCGACCTCAAGGACGGGGTTGCCGGCGCCGAAGCTAAGATGATCAAATCCTTCCGCACTATCGCGCTTACGGTAAATGGCGAGGATGTCTGCGAAACCGTCGAACCACGCACGTCGCTCGTTGATTTCCTTCGCGAGCGGCTCGGCCTCACCGGCAGCCACGTGGGGTGCGAGCAAGGCGTGTGCGGGGCCTGCACGGTGCGCCTCGACGGCGTCACGGCGCGCGGCTGTCTCGTGCTTGCGGTGCAATGCGCCGGCAGCAAGGTTGAGACCATCGAGGGCGTGTCGGATGCCGGCGAGATCGCCGACCTGCAGGACGCCTTCGTGCGCCGTAACGCCTTGCAATGCGGCTTCTGCACGCCCGGGATGCTGCTCGCAGCGCAGGAACTGCTGGCCCAATGCGGCATGCCAAGCCGGCAGCAGATCCGAGCGCATCTGTCGGCAAACTACTGCCGCTGCACCGGGTATCAGGCGATCGTCGATGCGGTTGAGGCGGTAGCGCGGACGCGGCTGGGAGCGCTGGCGTGCCGCGCGCGGCCGCAGGAACCCACCGGCCGCGATACGCCTGGCGGCCGCGAGGTGACCCTGAGATCGCAGATGCGTGATGCTTGACCTGACGGCGACCATGAAGAGCACCGCGCATGCGCGCTGCTGTCTCCTTGGCCCGCACTTGCGGCGGCATCTGGGATGAGGAGCGTTCTTGCCCGCCCGCGGGACCGCTGCCCGATCAGCCATCCGCGGCGGGCGAGTCCAGCCGAGAGCGAGCTTTGTCTTTGCCACGGGTCAGCCGTTGTAGGATCTGGTCCTGCCGGCCTGCGCGAGCTTTGCCTGTTGATGAGCGATCAAGACCCACAACTATCCCGCCGTCTATCAGGCCATCGGCGTGACGTGATAGACCTCCGGGATGGCGGCATCGACGTTGCCGCGGGCGTTGTCGAAGCAGATCTCCTGATCGCCAAATAGGCTATTGTCAGGATCGCGACAGGCGGCCGCTCAGCGAACGCCGTCCGCTCCGTTTTCCCCCAGATTTTGGCGGAGTTTCCCGGTGCGTTCATGTCCAAGCGGGGGACAAGGGGGCTTGCCGGCCAAGTTCTGAATTTCTTGGGATCTTGCGGCGGTTGCGATAGCTTTTGCCCCGCACTTCCCCTCGATGGGAGGGCCCGCCATCACACGAACAGCAAGCGGGGAACCAGGGTGCCCGATGAAAATCACCCCCGACCTGCCGTCGCAACTCGCAGCGCTCGATCGGCCCAATTCCTACATCGGCCGCGCGGTGCCGCGGCCGAACCTTGCACGGCTCATCCAGGGGCGTGGTCAGTTTGTGAGCGACCTGACGCTGCCCCGCATGGTGCATCTGGCACTGGTGCGCTCGCCTCACGCCCATGCACGCATCACCGCGATCGACGCCACCGCCGCCAGGGCCGTTCCGGGCATAATTGCAGTCGTTACCGGCGCCGAGCTCGCAGAAATCATCACCCCGTGGGTCGGTGTGCTCACTCATCTCAAGGGCATCAAATCGGCCCCCCAGCACGCCATCGCCATCGATGTCGCCCGCTGGCAGGGCGAGGCGGTGGCCGCCGTGGTGGCGGGTACGCGAGCCGAGGCGGAGGATGGGCGGGCGCTTGTCCTCGTGGAATACGAGGAGCTGCCGGCCGTCATTGACCCGGAATCAGCGCTCGATGAAGCGACGCCGGTGATCCACCCGGCGCTCGGCGATAATCTGTGCTTCGAGCGCCGCTACACGGCCGGCGATGTCGACGGCGGCTTTGCACAGGCCGACGAAATCGTCGAGGCGACCTTTCGGTTCGGCCGCCACACCGGCGTCACCAACGAGCCGC